>NZ_JBTXLR010000008.1:0-146865 GCF_054871685.1 Myroides sp. LJL116 | reverse complement strand
TGAAATCAGAACTATTTTATCTAAAGAAATACAACTCCATACTGGAGTTGACACAGGAAATAAAACAGTATATAAAATATTATAATAACGAGCGAATACGTATTAATTTAAATGGAATGAGCCCGGTGGAATACCGAGCTCATTATATTAAAAAGATTGCATAACTTCGTCCAACTTTTTGGGGTCAGTCCACTTTGAAAGGGTCTTTTTTTATAAGTAAAATATAGTCTTTATTACTTTGTAGCTATCATAGAAATTTCTACATCCACTCCTCTAGGAAGTTTAGCAACTTGAACACACTCTCTAGCTGGAGCATTTTCTTGTTCAAAGTGGCTTCCGTATACTTGGTTAACCACAGCAAAATCATCCATGTTAGTTAAGAAAATAGTAGATTTTACTACGTTTTCAAATCCCATGTTAGCCTCTTTTAAAATCGCTTCTAAATTAGCCATCACTTGTTTGGCTTGATCCTCAATACTAGAGTCAATCAAAGTTTGCGTTTGTTGGTTAAAAGGAATTTGTCCAGAAATAAATAAAAAATTGGAAGCTAAAACCGCGTGGTTATATGGCCCAATTGGAGCCGGAGCTTTTTCAGAATTAATGATCTTTTTCATAATTATTTTTTGTTAGTTAATTACCAAAAACGTTTATCTGGAGATTTTCTTTTCTCCCACTTAATATCGCTTAACATAGAGGAACGGATTCCGATGTAAAAGCCCCAACTTGTATAAGTGCCAATTGGAACCCAGGTGAAGTCCATCCTCCAGCTTTTTAAATCTCTTTCAAAGCGCAATTGTGTAAAGGTAACTCCATCTTGTACAAAGTCATAACCGGTAGAGAATCCTACTTTCCATTTAGGAGTCAAGTCCACATTTCCAGAAACCATTACTGAGTTATTTACAATCTCGTCTTGCCTTTGTGCGTTGCTATAAGTAAGGGAATAAGCAAAAGTTAAGTCCCAAGGCAATTTTGCATTATAAAAGCCAGCAAATGGCTTTTGTTCGGCTTCTGGGTCAAACATACTCTTTCTAGTATTGTTTAACTCTAATGCTCGTCCAAATAAATCATCCCCACGTCCACCGTTGTCGATAGAGTTTTGGTTTTTGTCTTGTGCATTACCTCCAAACCAAGGATCTGTACTTGCCATTGACCAGTTAATTGTCAAGTTAGCACTAGTTAAACGAAATAAGCTTCCACCATTATTGATATTAAACATATCAATACGTCTGTTGTTGTTATCTAAGGCGTATGGATCTAAGGTAGCTCCTAGGTTAATTTGCATTTTGTCTTTAAATAATGCCGTTCCTGTACTAACGCGTACTGGTGACCATTTTAAAGAGTCTGCGCTCATATTATAACTAGTAGAGAAGTTTAAACTATTTAAAAGCATTAGCTTTTTATACTCGTCTTTATCGCTGTCTTTGTCTCTTACTTTAGCCTCGAAAGTGTTGCTTAAGTTAAAGTTAAGCATATTGGAGTTCATTCTACTAGGGGCTCCGAAAAGCCCGTTTTGAAATCGGGTATAATCCTGAACGGTCTGACCTGTGGCATCTATGGCATAGGTGTCATAATATTTATCAAAGCTAGGGGTGTAAGAATATCCTACTTGAGGACGCATTACGTGCCTAATTGCTTGAATCTTCTTATCATCACCAAAATTAAATGTACCATAAATAGTAGTTCCAATGCTGGCATTGAAATTATAGGTTCTAAAACTATCAAAGCCATTAACCCTTAGATCTTCTACTTGGTTTTTTTCTGGGTTATATTCTTTCTTTATAGTATTGAAATACCACACTTCATTGAAATTAGCTCCTGTTGTAACAGAGAAATACTTAAAAACTTTAAAGTTAGTAGAAATTGGAATACTATGTTGGAAACCTGTATTTAAGCTATCGTACATTTCTTTTTTGAAGAAGTTGTCCTCATGCACTCTTACTCTGTTTTCTCCTCTTAAGTTATAAGAAAAGTTAAGGTTTTTAATAAGACCTCTTTTTGCTCCATATTTAGGGGCAAAAGGGAATACCCTGTCTACACTAACTGCTAGAGTAGGTAAGGTCATATTAATTTGTCTAGTATTGGTGTTTTGGGAATGCGTAGCTGTTAAAGACATATTCACTTGAGGTACACTCTCAAAGGTTTTTGAATAAGAAACCGAAGAGCTCATTGTATTGTTCAAGGAAGCTCCAACGTTATAAGTGTTGTTGGATTGTCTAAAGTACTGGCTACTACCCATGTTTACCGAAGCAGAGAAGTTAGAAGTAGGATTGGCTTTATTGTCCTTTCTATGTGTCCACTGAATATTGTAAAGTTTAGAAGCGGAATAATCTGGTAAACCTCTCTCGCTGAAAAGATTGTTTTCATAGCGGATAAGTACGTTACCACTATATTTATAACGCTTAGCATAATTACTTTGCCCCCTTAAAGCCCAACTTCCATTGGTGTAGTAATCCCCTGTTAAGGATAAATCCATTCTCTCGCTAATTGCAAAGTAATATCCTCCATTTTGAAGGTAGTACCCTTGAAGATTGGTATCTCCCACACTAGGTATAATAAAACCAGATTCTGCTGTCTCACTCATTGGGAAAAAAGCAAATGGAAGTCCAAGTGGAGTAGGTACATCGGCAATAACCATGTTGGTTACCCCAGTAACTACTTTTTTACCTGGAACTAGTTTAATTTTTCTGGCTTTGAAATAATACTCCGGATCATCTAAGTCTTCGGCTGTGGTGAAAATAACATCTTTCATAAAATAAACAGAGTCATTTTCTTTTTTGGTTACAGCAGCCTTTATATTGAATTCTCCTTGGGATGTTCTAGATTGAAAAACAACCGCTTTTTGGGTTCTTGTATTATAGCGTATGGAATCAGGTTCTACAATTTGACCTCCTTGTGAGAAAACAGGTAGTTGTGTCATATTTCCAAGGCTATCTTTTATACCACCGGCATAAATTTCATCTTTTTCAAAGTTGAAAACGATTTTTCCTGCTTGAAGTTGGAAGTCTTGGTATTTTACTTCCGCCTCATTATAAAGGGTGATTTCCTTTTTACTTTGGTCTAATCTTTCATAGTCTTTTGCTTTTCTATATACTATTGTCTCCAAGATTCCTTTACTTTCCTTTGGTAAAGAATCTTTTTTGGCCTCTAGGACCTTTGGAGCTTCTACCATAGACTTATTGGCTATAGTATCTGTTTTAGATGATATAGAATCGGTTAAATTACTGGTATTTAAGGTAGTATATTTCTTTTGAAATTCTTGTGCCGCTACATTGTTCGTTGACAATTGACAAGAAAGAAATAAAACTAAAACGATATTAAAAATATTTGTTCGCAAATCTATTATATATGCTATTTTTGTAAAACTAAGCTTGTTATTTTTAACGTGTCAAACTTACATATATTTTTCCTTAAAAAGGTAATTTAATTCAATTTATCCATAATTATAAATATATTTTTTATGAATAGTAGTTGTTCAAAACTGTTCACTTTACTTGTTGTTTTCTTATTAACAATTGGTGTATCAGGACAAAACAATCCTAAATTTAAAGTGATTTTAGACCCAGGGCATGGTGGAAAAGATGCTGGTACAAATCACGGAAAATTTGTCGAAAAAGACATTGTTCTGGCTGTAGCTTTACAAGTCGGGAAAATTTTAGAAGCAAATCCAGATATTGAGGTCTATTATACTAGGAGTACCGATGTATTTGTACCGGTAAAAGAAAGATCTGTACTTGCCAATAAACAAAATGGTAATGTCTTTGTATCCATTCACTGTAATGGTGCAGAATCAGCCGCAGCATACGGAACAGAAACCTTTGTTATGGGACTTAGTAAAAACAAGTCTAACTTAGAAGTAGCTAAAAAGGAAAACTCGGTAATTATGCTAGAGGAAGATTATCAAACTACTTATGCAGGTTTTGATCCTAATTCTCCTGAGTCTATTATTGGCCTTACTTTAATACAAGAGGATTTTATTGATCAGAGTATCGATTTAGCCTCTAGAGTACAGGATAACTTTACCCATACTTTAAAAAGAAAGAATAGGGGAGTAAAACAGGGAATATTCTGGGTATTACACGGAGCATTTATGCCAAGTGTGCTTATTGAACTTGGTTTTGTTTCCAATCCAAATGAAGGAGCTTATTTAAATTCTTCTAAAGGAAGAAGCGAATTGGCTACCTCTATAGCTCAAGGGATAGTAAATTATAAGAAAGCTTATTATAAAGAACAAAATATTACTGCTGTTCCTAGTAGCAAACCTAACACGAGTTCTGCAGCCTCTACATCTAGTTCAAAGGAGAGTTCTACTGAGCAAAAAGTGCAAAATGGGGTGGTTTTTAAAGTGCAAATTGCCGCAAGTGATAAAGTATTGCCCTTAAAACCACAAAATTTCAAGGGACTTTCTAATGTTACTATGCTTAAAAGTGGTAAATTAAATAAATATTTTTATTCTAGCACAACTAGCTATGAACAAGCCAAGAAGCTTTTACAAGAAGCCAAGGCAAAGGGACATAAAAGCTCGTTTATTGTACCGTTTTTAAATGGTAAAATAATAACAATGGAGCAGGCATTAAAATAATCTAAGGCGCTTTGAAAATAAAAGTTTATTTTTGCGTATTATAAAATAAGTGATTTTGAAAATATCAAGAGAAATTAAAACGGCTATTTTAGTACTAGGAGCAATTGCATTGTTCATTTGGGGGTACTCTTTTTTAAAAGGTAATAATCTATTTGACAACAGCCAAAAGTATTATGTAGAATACCAAAATGTAGAAGGTTTAACTACATCTTCTGTGGTTACTATTAATGGATTAACAGTTGGTAAAGTATCGAAAATTACAATTGATCAAACTTCAGGTAAACTAGTAGTAGAAATACTAATGACTAATCCTATAAAAATTTCCAAAGAAAGTACCGCTACAATTTATTCGCCAGGATTAATTGCTGCAAAGGCAATTTCAATTGATCCTTTATTTGGGCAAGATAATTATGCAGAAAATGGTGCTTACTTAAAAGGAGATGTACAAAAAGATATGTCGGAGCAATTAATGGGAGAAATGCTGCCATTAAAGGCTAAAGTAGAAGGTCTTTTAGAAAGTACTAGTCAAATGCTTAGTTCTATTAATGGTGTGTTTGATGAGCAAATGCAACAAGACTTAAAACAAGCTGCAAGTGAATTAAAGGGAACTTTAGCTGCATCTAAGACAATGTTGAATGTTGTTCAGCCTAAATTAGGGGCTACTTTAGATAATCTTAATACAATGAGTGGCGAATTTGTAGAAGTGTCACAAAAATTAAATACATTAGACATCCAAAGTACTTTTAATAATTTAAATAGTGCTACAGCATCTATGGATAAGCTATTAGCTAGTTTAGAAGATGGAAGTGGATCTATTGGAATGTTGTTAAAAGATCCAGCTTTATATGCTAACTTAACTAATGCTTCTAAAGAATTAGAACAATTACTTAGAGATTTAAAAGAAAATCCTAAACGATACATGCACTTCTCTGTATTTGGAAAAAAGGCTGTACCTTACCAAGAACAAATTGAAGTAGAACTTCAAGAACAAGATGCTCAATAATGAATACTATTTATAGCATTGCCTGTGCTATAGAAACAATAAAACTATATAATTAGCTAACCACTAAAAACCACTAACCATTATTTGAAACAATTATTACCACTATGCAGTACTTAGGTCAAATATTATTTTTATTATTATTGATTGTTGGTTTTGGATTCTTTATTAAGAATTTAAAGAAATTAAAACGCAACATCTTATTAGGACGCCCAATTGATCGTTCGGATAATCCAGGGGCAAGAATGCGAAATATGATTCGCGTGGCCTTCGGTCAGAGTAAAATGGGTAAAAGACCCATCCCAGCTATTTTACACCTTTTTGTGTATGTTGGGTTTATTATCATTAACATCGAAATGTTAGAAATAATCATTGATGGATTATTTGGGACCCATAGAATATTTAACTTTTTAGGAGTTATTTATGATGTGTTAATTGCTGTATTTGAAGTACTTGCTTTACTTGTAATTGTAGGTGTAGTGGTATTTTGGATTCGCCGAAATATACTTAAGTTAAAACGCTTGAACCAAAGTGAGCTTGAGGGATGGGGTAAAAGAGATGCCAACAATATTATTTATATTGAGTGTATCTTAATGTGTTTGTTTTTATTAATGAACGCTGCAGATTATTACCTGCAAACCAATGGATACCCAGGTTATCACGCAGCAGGAAGCTTTCCTGTTTCTCACTTTTTAACGCCCGTTTTCGAATCAATGAGCTTCTCTACTGTAGCTATAATTGAGAGAGTATGTTGGTGGGGGCATATTGTTGGAGTGATGTTGTTTATGAATTATTTATATTACTCTAAGCACTTACACATTATATTAGCCTTCCCAAATACTTATTATGCTGATTTAGAGCCATTGGGAGAGTTTGATAATTTAGCATCTGTAACAAAAGAGGTGCAATTAATGATGGACCCTAATGCAGATCCTTATGCTGCAGTAGAGCCTAGCGAGGCAGAACCAGAGAAATTTGGAGCTCAGGACGTTATGGACCTAAATTGGGTACAACTTTTGAATGCTTATTCTTGTACAGAATGTGGAAGATGTACTTCGGTATGTCCACAAAATATGACCGGTAAGAAATTATCTCCTCGTAAGATTATGATGTCTACCAGAGATCGTTTAGAGGAGGTGAGCCAAAATATAGACAACAATAAAGGAGTGTTTATTCCAGATGGCAAAACACTATTGAATGATTATATTACCGCAGAAGAGTTATGGGCATGTAACACATGTAATGCATGTGTGGAAGAATGTCCAATAGATATTTCTCCATTATCCATTATTATGGATATGAGACGTTATTTAGTTATGGAGCAAAGTGCTGCACCAATTGAACTTAACAACATGATGCAAAATGTTGAAAACAATGGAGCGCCTTGGCAATATAACCAACAGGACCGTTTAAATTGGAGAGACGAAAATTAATCTATTAACCTTAGTTGGAGTCTACCAAAAAAACAAAAAGGTATACTCCACAAAATATAGCGCGTATTATGTCACAGAATTTAGTAGTACCTACCATGGCTGAAATGTTAGCTAAAGGCGAAAAACCAGAAGTTTTATTCTGGGTTGGTTGTTCAGGTAGTTTTGACGATAGAGCAAAGAGAATTACAAAAGCTTTTGTAAAAATTTTAAATAAGTCCAATGTTTCTTTTGCCGTTTTAGGTGCAGAGGAAAGTTGTACTGGAGATCCAGCAAAAAGAGCTGGTAATGAGTTTGCATTTCAAATGCAAGCCATGATGAATATCCAAGTTTTGGATGGTTATGAAGTAAGTAAAATTGTAACGGCTTGTCCACACTGTTTTAATACTTTAAAAAATGAATACCCAGGTCTAGGAGGAAATTATCAAGTGGTTCACCATACCGAATTTTTAAAATCTTTACTAGATGAGGGACGCTTACAAATTGAGGGTGGTAATTTTAAAGGAAAGCGAATTACCTTCCATGATCCTTGCTATTTAGGACGTGCTAATCAAGTATATCAAGCACCTCGTGATTTGATTGAAAAATTAGATGCTGAATTAGTAGAAATGAAGCGCTCTCGTGCAAATGGTCTTTGTTGTGGAGCAGGTGGTGCTCAATTATTCAAAGAACCAGAACCTGGAAACCAGGAAGTACACATACTTCGTACTAAGGAAGCTCTTAGTACAAAGGCAGAGATTATTGCTGCGGGATGTCCTTTTTGTAATACCATGTTAACCGATGGGGTTAAATTTGAAGAAAAAGAAAGCCAAGTTCAAGTTTTAGACGTGGCAGAATTAATTGCAAACGCAGAAGATTTATAATATATTATGTATACACCAATGAGCGAGATGCCAAACCATAGTAAGGTTTGGATCTACCAATCAAATAGAAAGTTCTCTGAAGAAGAGGTGAAGGAAATTGAGCAAATAATGGGGGAATTTGTTGAGAATTGGGTAGCTCATGCAACTCCATTACACGCTTCTTTTGAAGTGAAATACAATCGCTTTATTGTTTTGGCAGTAGATCAAGATATACATCCAGCCTCTGGATGTTCTATTGATGCATCGGTTAGAGTAATTCAAGAGATTGAGCAAAAATTTAAAGTAGATTTATTAGATAAAATGAATGTTACTTATAAAACGGGAGAGTTTATTACTTTTAAGACCTTAATTGAATTCAAACAATTAGCAAAAAGTAAGGCTGTTTCTGCTAGTACTATCGTTTTTAATAATTTAGTAAATGATTTAGAAGAATACAGAGAATATTGGGAAGTACCTGCTGAAGAAAGTTGGCATGGACGCTTTTTTAAATAGAAGTATTTTTCTACATTTAGTCCTATCAAAGATCATCATCAATTTTTTGATGATGATTTTTTTTATAACCAACATTCAAAGCATGAAAAAACTTAGTATACTATTATTTTTAGTTTGTTTTATTGGCCATAGCCAATCTAATTTCAAGCCCATTACTACCTCAAGTACCACCGCTCAAGATAAGTGGGTGGATAGTGTGTACCAGAGTTTTAGTTTAGACCAAAAGATTGGGCAGTTATTTATGGTAGCAGCTTATTCCAATAAAAAGCCAGACCACTTAAAGTCATTAGAGCAATTGGTGGATAAGCAGCATATCGGTGGGGTGATTTTTTTCCAAGGTGGCCCTGTAAGACAAGCTAAAATGACCAATGCCTTGCAAAAAAGAAGCAAACTTCCTCTTTTAGTTGGAATTGATGGAGAATGGGGATTGGCCATGCGCTTGGATTCTACCTACAGCTTTCCTTATAATATGACTCTAGGTGCAGTTCAAGATATGTCCTTAATCCAAGAGTTTGGTAAAAAAAGTGCACAACAAGCAAAACGTTTAGGTCTTCAATTTAATTTCGGACCAGTAGTAGATGTAAATATCAATCCCAATAATCCAATTATTGGAGTGCGTTCTTTTGGAGAAACTCCAAGTATAGTAACCGATAGAGCCATAGCATATACCAAGGGATATCAAAGTGAGGATATTTTTGCAACAGCAAAACACTTTCCAGGACATGGAGATACCTCTAGTGATTCTCATTATAATTTGCCATTAATTGATTTTGACAAGCAAAGACTAGAAGAAGTGGAATTGTATCCATATAAGGAGTTGATTAAAAATGATTTAGCCTCTGTTATGGTGGCACATTTGAATTTTCCGGCCTATGAACCTAATAAAGATATTCCAAGTTCTTTGTCTTATAATATTGTAACTAAGCTATTAAGAGAACAAATGGGCTTTGAAGGATTAATCTTCACTGATGCTTTAAATATGAAAGGAGCAACTAGCGGTTTAGCACAAGGAGAAGCAGATTTAAAGGCTTTTTTAGCTGGAAATGATATGTTACTTTTCTCTGAAAATGTTCCCGTAGCTGCCTCTATGATAAAACAGGCGTATCAAAAAGGGGAAATAACCCAAGAGCGTTTAGATTATTCTGTAAAGAAGATATTAGCCTATAAGTATAAGGCAGGATTAACAAAATACAAACCTATTGAAATCCAAAACCTTGTAAAGGATTTAAACGATAGTAGCTATGACGATTTAAACCAAAAATTATACGACCAGGCTATTACAGTAGTAAAAAATACTTCTAATATTTTACCTATAAGTGATTTAGGTAAGCAACATATTGCCTACCTACAATTGGGAGATGACCAAGAGAAAGGGTTTTTAGAAGATTTACAACAATATGCAGAAGTAACTCGTATAAGTCCAGAGGATATTAATAAGTTGGACAAATATTCTATGGTAATTATTGGGTACCATAAATTTGATAACCCTTGGCGTAACCATAATTATTCTGCCTATAACGCAGGTTTAATTGACAAGATTGCCAAGCAAAAAAAGACTGTACTTGTTTCCTTTGCTAAAGCCTATGGTTTATCATCATTACAGAATTTAGAGCCAATAACTGCTGTTGTACAGGCTTTTCAAAATAATAAGTTTGCACGCCAAAGCGCCGCTGGGGTAATTTTTGGTGCTTTACCTGCTATGGGGAAATTACCTATTAGTGTTAACCCCATTTATCCCGTTGGAACAGGTTTAGAAACTGCCAATACCCATACATTAAGTTTTGGTTCTGCTTTAAGTCAAGGTATGAATCCAAAAGAGCTAATGAAAATTGATAGTATTGTTCAATACGCAATCGATAAAAAATTCACACCAGGAGCTCAAGTGCTTGTAGCTAGAAATGGAGTAGTGGTATATAATAAAAGTTTTGGTTACCATGATTACCAAAACCAGGTTAAGGTAAAAGATACCGATCTTTATGATTTAGCATCTTTAACTAAGATACTGGCAACTTTACCTATGATCATGAAATTATATGATGATGGCATTATTGATTTAAATACCCCAATGGGAAAGTTGTTTCCAGAATTTGCTTATACCGATAAGCAGGATATTACTTTAAAAGAATTATTAACCCATCAATCTGGTTTACCAGCTTGGATTCCTTTTTATAAAGAAACTTTAGATTCTTTTCAAAAGCCAGATCCTTCGATTTATAATTACTATGCTAATGGGGATTATATGGATCAAGTGGCGGAGAATTTATTTATCAAAAAGGGTTATAGCCAAAATATGGTAGATCGTATTATGCAAAGTAATCTATCTAAATCAAAATCCTATAAGTATAGTGATTTAGGTTTTATCCTTTTAAAGGAATTTGTTGAGAGAACGTATGGTAAAAGTTTGGATTTAGTGGTAGAGCAGCAAATCTATGAGCCTTTAGGAGCAAGTCACCTTACCTTTTTGCCTTTACGCAAATTTGATATAAGTCAAATCCCTCCAACAGAAGAAGATAACTACTACCGCTATACTACTGTTCAAGGTTATGTACATGATATGGCAGCAGCAATGCAAGGTGGAGTTGCTGGACATGCAGGGTTATTTGGAAATGCTTTGGATGTGGCAAAAATTATGCAGATGTATTTAAATAAAGGAAGCTATGGAGGTAGAGAGTATTTTTCATCTACTACTTTTGATAGTTTCAATACTTGTGAGTTTTGTGCAAAGGGAAATAGAAGAGGAATTGGTTTTGATAAACCTCAAAAACCAGGAACTCCTGGTCCGGTTTGTTCTAAAGCTTCCTCTAGTAGCTTTGGGCATACTGGATTTACCGGTACAATGGCCTGGGCAGATCCAGAAAATAATTTAGTGTACATTTTCCTTTCTAATCGTACTTATCCAGATTCATCTACTAATTTACTTTCTAGAAATAATATTCGAGAAAATATCCAAGAAGTAATTTACAATAGTATTATCTAAGCTAGAGTACTACCTATACAATAAGTTAATAGCCTTTGTCTTTACCGATTTAATATAAATAGGTAAAGACAAAGGCTATTGTGTTTTTAGGAGGTAAATCTGAAAAAAAGCATTTTATTTATTGGTATTATTAGTAAAATGGAGTATATTAAATATTGTATTGTTAATTTCTGTTTTGTTAAATAAAGGTTATAGTAGGTTGTTTAGCCCAAGAGCAAGGTAGTAGTTCGCAATAATAGAATTATATTTATCGACACAAATAGATTTATACATATGAAGATCGCTATTGTTTGCTATCCAACCTTCGGAGGAAGTGGTGTTGTAGCCACGGAACTAGGTTTAGAATTAGCCAAAAGAAACCACGAAGTTCATTTCATCACCTATAGTCAACCTGTTAGATTGGCATTATTAAATCCCAATATTTACTATCATGAAGTAAATGTTCCAGAATATCCGTTATTTCACTATCAACCCTATGAACTTGCTTTATCTAGTAAGTTAGTGGATATGGTAAAGTTATTTAAAATTGATGTACTTCATGTACATTATGCTATTCCTCATGCATATGCTGGCTATATGGCTAAACAAATGTTGAAGGAAGAGGGAATTAACCTACCTATGATCACTACTTTACACGGTACAGATATTACATTAGTGGGGAATCATCCAAATTATAAGACGGCCGTTAGTTTTAGTATTAATCAGTCTGACTTTGTGACCTCTGTTTCGGAGAGTCTTAAAAATAGTACGTATGAATTATTTGAAACAACCAAAAAAATTCATGTGATTCCTAACTTTATAGAAGTAAAAGAGACACATATGGAGAATAATGTATGTAAAAGAGGAGCAATGGCCTTGCCAAATGAGGTAATTATTACCCATATCAGTAACTTTAGAAAAGTAAAAAGAGTAGAGGATGTAGTAAAGGTATTTTATGGAATTCAAAAAGAGATGCCTGCTAAATTAATGCTTGTTGGCGATGGTCCAGATAGAGAAAGAGCCGAGCGTTTAGCTTTAGAATTAGGTATATATGACAAGATTATCTTCTTTGGAAAAAGTAATGAGATTGATCGTATTTTAGCTCACTCTGATTTGTTTTTATTACCTTCAGAAACAGAGAGTTTTGGTCTTGCTGCTCTAGAGGCTATGGCAATGGGTGTGCCTGTTATATCTAGCAATACTGGAGGATTACCAGAGGTAAACGTACCAGGGGTTTCAGGTTATTTGAGTGATGTAGGAGATACCCAAGATATGATTGCAAACTCTTTAAAAATTTTAAAGGATCCAGAGGTATTGGCTGAATTTAAAAAAGGAGCAAAAGAAATTGCTCTTAAGTTTAAAATCGACAGAGTATTACCATTGTATGAAGATTTATATGAAAAAGCAATCGCGATGAGATAGCACAGGAAAAAAGATGGAAAATAAACACTTTTTTAAGGCTACTTTGCATTGGAACTTAAAGGTAAATAGCAGTCAAAATAAACCGCGTACCTCTAAGAATCACCAGGTACAAATACAAGATAAGACCTTATTAGACTTATCTGCAGCTAAACAATTTAAAGGAGATCCAAGTTTGCACAATCCAGAGGATTTGCTACTATCGGCTTTGAGTTCTTGTCATATGATGAGTTTTTTATATGCTTGCCAAAAAAAGGATATAGTAGTCTTAGATTATAAGGACCAAAGTTTAGCTACTTTGGCTTTATTTGAGGATCAAAGTGGGAGAATAACCCAGGTGGACTTACATCCCAAGGTTGTTTTTGAAACTCCTGTTTCTTTACAGCAAGTAGAGCAATTACATCAAATAGCCCATAAGCTTTGTTTTATAGCTAATTCTTGTAATTTTCCAATTTTCATTCATGTACAATAAGATAAATAATGATTCTATTTCACCTTACTAATAGATTATTTAAATAGTAAAAAGGCCTTTTAAGCATGCTTAAAAGGCCTTTTTTAAAGAAATAGTTTAATATAAAATGTTTTGAAGGGGATCAAAAAGGGGCTAGTAACGTTTTTAAATTATCGTTGAAGCACCTAGGGTAATATTTTCTAAGTATTTATCTTTGTTATTTTTACATTGGATATAGTGGCAGATATATTGTCCAACTTCTTGCGTAGAATAGCTCTTGGTTGGAGCTAAATCTTCTGTTAAGTATTTATTGTTGATACAATCTTGTACTGCTTCTTCAATTTCTCTAGCCGCTTGGTTTTGTCCTAAATAATCTAGTAGCATAGCACCAGATAAGATACAAGCAATTGGATTGGCAATTCCCTTGTCTTTGGCTTGTGGATAAGAACCGTGAATAGGCTCAAATAATGCAGTCTTCTCTCCAATAGATGCAGATGGTAAAAGTCCAATAGAACCTCCAATTACACTTGCTTCATCCGAGATAATATCTCCAAACATATTCTCTGTCAATACTACGTCAAAAGCTTTTGGATTAAGGATTAATTGCATAGCAGCATTATCCACAAATATAAAGTCTAGTTCTACCTCAGGGTATTGTTTATGTAAGTGTTTTACTGTTTTTCTCCATAATCTAGATGTCTCTAAAACATTAGCTTTATCGATAACAGTTAGTTTTTTATTTCTTTTTAAGGCTGCTTGAAAAGCTAAATGTGTAATAGGCTCAATATCGCTATAGTTATATCTACATACATCTGTAGCACTTAATCCATCTTCACTTGTGTGTTTATCTCCAAAGTAGATTCCGCTTATTAGCTCTCTGTAGATAACCATATCTGTACCTTGAATAATATGGCTCTTTAGTGGACTTTTATCTAAAAGTGCATCATAGGCCTTCACTGGGCGTATGTTGCTATATAATCCTAAAGCTTTTCTAAGAGCTAATAGTCCTTGTTCAGGGCGAATTTTAGCTTGTGGGTCATTATCGTATTTAGGATCACCAATAGCCCCAAATAATACAGCGTCTGCTTTTTGACAAGCCAAAAGTGTTTTCTCTGGTAGAGCTTCTTTGGTTTGGTCAATAGCAATAGCTCCAATAGCAGCGTATTGATAATGTAATTCAAAATTATAGTGAGTGGCTATGATATCCAACACCTTAGTGGTTTCTCTTATTACCTCAGGGCCTATTCCGTCACCTGGAAGTACTGCAATATTATATTTTTTCATGGCTTTTTGTAGTTTATTTGGTGGGCTAATTAATAGGACCGAGAATTCTCGAATTCCTCTATTTTTTGTTTTTTACTGATAAGGTAATCAATATCATCATAACCATTTAATAGACATATCTTTTTATAGGGGTCTAATTCAAAATGTACTTTTTTACCATTCACTTCTAAAGATTGTTCTTGTACATCAATATGTAAATTAGTGGATGGGTCTTTTTCTATGCAATCAAAGATATATTGTAGATACTCAGGGGAAACAATAATGGGTAATAACCCATTGTTTAAGGCGTTTCCTTTAAAGATATCTGCAAAATAGCTGCTAATTACTACTTTAAAACCGTAGTCTGTTAGAGCCCAAGCTGCGTGTTCTCTACTACTTCCACATCCAAAATTATTTCCTGCTACTAGGATTTCTCCACTATAAGTAGGATTGTTAAGGGCAAAATTTTTATTAGGTTGGTTTTGGCTATCAAATCTCCAATCTCTAAAGAGATTTTCTCCAAAGCCCTCTTTGCTTATCGCTTTTAAAAATCGAGCTGGAATAATTTGATCCGTGTCTATATTTTCTAAATCTAAAGGTATTGCTGTAGATTGTATATTAATTAATGCTTGCATGTTGTTGTAAATTTTGATAAGATATTTTCCCTTCTACTGCTACAATTGCCGCAGTTAGGGGACTAGCTAGTAGAGTCCTTGCACCTTGCCCTTGTCTTCCTTCGAAATTTCGATTAGACGTACTCACGCAGTATTCTTGGGCAGGGATTTTATCCTCATTCATGGCTAGACAAGCCGAACACCCAGGTTGTCTAATTTGAAAACCTGCATTGTGAAAGATTTCATCTAATCCTTCTTGCTTAATTTGTTTAACTACTTGTTGAGAACCAGGAACAATCAAGGCTTGTATATTAGGGGCAATTTGTTTGCCTTTAATATAAGAGGCTGCTGTTCTAAAGTCTTCAATTCTAGCATTGGTGCAACTTCCGATAAATACGTGATTAACAACAATTGAATCTAAACTCTGTCCACCTTCTAGACCCATATATTCCAAAGCTTTACTCTGGGATGCATCTGTAGGGGTAGGGATGTTTTGATCAATGGAAATACCCATACTTGGATTGGTTCCATAAGTGATCATTGGAGTTATGTCTTTAGCATCAAAGAAGTATTCTGTGTCAAATACGGCATCTTTATCTGAAGGTAAAGTCTTCCAATAGGCTAGTTTTTGCTCCCACTCTTCATTAGAAGGTGCAAAAGGTTTGCCTTGTATATAATCGAAAGTAGTTTGATCAGGGGCAATCATTCCTCCACGAGCTCCCATTTCAATACTCATATTACACACAGTCATTCTTGCCTCCATGGACATGTTTTCAAATACTTCTCCTGCATATTCACAAAAGTATCCTGTACCAACGTCTGTACCTAATTTAGCAATAATATACAAGATAACGTCTTTTGGCTGTACATTTTTACCTAATTTACCATTAACAGTAATTCGCATGGATTTAGGCTTATTAATTAGAACGCTTTGACTTGCAAAAACTTGAGCTACTTGACTTGTTCCAATTCCAAAGGCGATACTTCCAAAGGCTCCGTGGGTAGAGGTATGGCTATCTCCACAAACCATTGTCATACCTGGTTGAGTAACTCCCAATTCAGGGGCAATAATGTGTACTATTCCCTGGTAGGGGTGACCTAATCCGTAAAAAGTGATGTCATTTTTCTCACAATTGATTAGTAGTTGGTCTACTTGCAATTTACTGTTTGGGTCTTTGATAGGCTTATCTTGATCTAGGGTAGGTACATTATGGTCTACTGTAGCTAAGATTTGCTTTGGTCTAAAAACCGGTATATTTCTTTTTTGAAGTTCATCGAATGCCTGTGGGCTGGTTACTTCATGTATTAGATGTTTATCGATATATAAAATTTGTGGACCGTTTTCTATGTGATCTACCACATGGGAGTCCCATACTTTATCAAATAATGTTTTTGGTTGTTTATTCATAATAAATTAAAGCGACGCATTAATAAAACGTTGGTTATTCACTTGAGCTAAAAGGTGTTTTAAATCCTGTTCGTTTACTTCTTTTTTAGTATCAGCAACTTGTAGGAAATGCTGATATAAAATATCTAATTCATTCTTAGTTACATCGTATCCTATGTTTTTGAAGCGGTAGGCTAGGGCAGATCTTCCACTTCTAGCTGTTAAAACAATAGAAGATTCATCTACACCTACATCTCTAGGGTCAATAATCTCGTAAGTATCCCTTCTTTTGATTACTCCATCTTGGTGAATACCTGAACTGTGCGCAAAAGCATTAGATCCTACAATTGCTTTATTTGGCTGAACAATCATTCCCATAGTGGAAGAGGTAAGTTTACTTAACTCATTTAACATCTTGGTATTAATATCCGTGTGATACCCTAGGTCTTGGTGTTGTTTGAAAATCATCACTACTTCTTCTAAAGCAGTATTTCCAGCTCTTTCTCCAATACCATTAATGGTACATTCAATTTGTCTAGCTCCGTTGATTACTCCTTGAATAGAGTTGGCTGTTGCCATTCCCAAATCATTGTGACAGTGACAAGAGATAATTACATTTTCAATACCAATTACATTTTGGGTAAGGTATTTAATTTTTGCCCCATATTGCTCTGGTAGGCAGTACCCTGTAGTATCGGGAATATTTAATACTGTAGCTCCTGCTTTAATTACCTCTTGGCAAATTTGTGCTAAAAAAGCATTATCGGTTCTTCCTGCGTCTTCTGCGTAAAACTCAATATCATCGGCAAAGTTTTTTGCATAAGCTACTGCTTCTACAGCTCTTTCAATGATTTGTTCAGGAGTGGAATTGAATTTATATTTTATGTGTAAATCCGAAGTACCGATACCGGTATGGATTCTAGGTTTTTTTGCAAACTCTAAAGCTCTAGCAGCAACTTCAATATCTTTTTTATTTGCACGGGTTAAAGCACAAATACTCGCATTTTTTACTATTTTTGAAATAGCTACTACAGAGTCAAAGTCACCAGGACTAGAAACAGGAAAACCAGCCTCAATTACATCTACACCGAGTTCATCGAGTTTTTGTGCGATTTGTAATTTTTGTTGTCTATCTAACTTGCACCCAGGTACTTGTTCCCCATCACGTAATGTGGTGTCAAAAATCTCAATCTTTTTGGTCTGCATAATCTTGTTTTTATGATTTCTTAGTAGCAAAAGTGAAAAAATGTTCCATTGCACTTTTGATTTGAATTGGATTATTACAATGCCAAAACAAGTCTTTTCGGTGTGTATGTGTTTGTTTTTTAAATAGTTAGCTTTAAAAAAATTACAATGTCAAATTATAGTAAAGATCCATTATTTGTATTAATAAAGTCCTTATCTCGTTCAGAAAAAAGACAATTTAAGCTGTATGTAAATCGAATTCAGACCAATAGTGAGGCTAAGTTTTTATCGCTTTTTAACTACATGGACAAGATGCCGATGTATTGTGAGAAGAGTATTTTGCAACAACAAATCACCACAAAGGCACAACTCTCTAATTTAAAAGCCAATTTGTATAGAAATATCTTGGTGAGTTTACGTATGAATCCTAGTAAGAAAAATATTCGCATTCAAATTCGCGAGCAATTAGACTTTGCTACTATTTTATACCAAAAGGGTTTGCATAAACAAAGTTTGAAGATTTTGGATAAAGTAAAAGCCTTGGCCATAGATAAGGAAGAAAAGGCAATGGCTTTAGAGATTATTGAGCTAGAAAAGGTGATTGAAAGCCAGTATATCACCCGAAGTATTTCAGGTAGGGCCGACGAATTAATTAAGCAAAGCCAAGAGATTAGTTTGCAGAATTTTTATTCCACTCAGCTTTCCAATCTTTCCTTGAAGCTTTACAGTGAAATACTTACCTCTGGGTATGCTAAAAACGATGTGGAAAAACAGAAAATACTGACCCTTTTTGATGATAACATGCTTAAGGTTGATCCAAAGGTGTTAAACTTCAAAGAGAAGTTATGGTATTTTAAAACCCATGTTTGGCGTTGTTTTTTACTACAGGATTATTATAGCGCCTATAAATTTGTACGTTTATGGGTAGAGTTATTTTATGATCATCCCGATATGATACTAAGTAACCCTATCTGGTTTTTAAAAGGTAATTCTTACTTATTTAAATTGATCTTACTTTTCAAAAGTAGCGATAGATTTACCCTTTGGAACGATAAGCTACAAAAGGTTTTAAACCAGGATAACTTTCCTCAAAGTGTCAATATTGACTCTATAGTGTTTTTAATGCAATTCAATAATAAATTGAATCATGAAATCATTCAGGGTAGTTATAGCGGAAACTTACTGTTTTTAAAGCATTTGCAAAGGGGGATTAATGAGTATAGTAACGTAATTGATGAGCATCACTTTTTAGTTATTTATTTCAAAGTAGCCGCAGTTCACTTTGGTTATCAAAACTATAAAGAGTCTTTAGTATATACCACTAAGATTCTTGAAAATACAACCTATAGCGTACAACAGGATTTATTGTTTCATACGCGTATTTTATCCTTGATGGCTCAATTTGAATCCGGATTGGATGAGAAATACGAAGAGTATTTAGCAGCGAATCGACTTTTAGTGACCAAAATGAAAAATAAAACCCCGATTCACGATGTGTTAATGGATCTATTCCAAGGTTTGGTAAGTAATTATCCTGATCAACAAAAAAAGGTGTTACAGACTTATGTAGATACCGCTAGGGGATTATTTAAAAATAGGTATTACCGTAGGAGTATTTTATATATTGATGTGTTAAACTGGGCTAACAAAAAGTTGCAATAAGTTAATTTTTCACTCTAAATTAGCATTGCTTCTTTAATTGGCTATAGGGTATTTATTAAAAATACTTTGGATGTTAAAGTAGAGCTTGGCTTAGTGGATAAAATGTTAAAGTTGCTTGTTTAGTAGGGGTATTGTCTAAAATGGATGTTTTTCTTTATTTCATGTGTTTTTATTGTATAATTGTTATAAATTGTAATTATTTTCTATCTGTTTTGGTATATTTTTGAAGTAAACTTGTTTTTCAATTTTGAAGAGGTATTGTCCTGTTAAAAGAGGGTAAAACATGCATTATGCCTTTGAAATAGGACATTTTGCAGATTTTAGGTCTAATTTATAGGTTATTTGTATTTTTGCGATTTTGGCGAAATTATAACATTTATAATCTTAATATTTATATAATGCGTGCTGAAATAACACGATTAATAGTATCTTTGCATTGTTTAGACAACATAAAGTTAGAAAATTTGAATGTGATTTATTTCTTCGTTAAACCTAAAAGGGATTTTTCAAGTGTAAATTGACAAAACAATTAAATATATGATATTGGCATTAACTGTTTCGTTGTTCCCTTCATGTGGAACTGAGCAAGAAAAGGAGATTTATACCAAAGATAATACAAGTAAACAAATTGATTTATTGAATAAAAATGACCTAGATGGAACTTTTTTTAAAGCAATGGATCAAGATACTCTTCAATGTATTGCAATTAGCAAGAAGGGGATAGTTTACTCGAGTTCAAAACCAAGTCAAAAAATGACTTTTCCTTTTGTAGAGCCATTAGTGGACGGAGAAAGTAGAGTATATAGTACCTCCAATAAAAATGAGTCTATTGATATAGTGATTTATGAGGATGAAACGGCTCAAAATTACTTAGACGGACGTTTTGACCATTCTGTTGCAGTAAGTATTACTAAAAATGGCGGAGATGCCACTAGTGATTTTGCATGCTATGGACACTATTTATACGATGAGTCTTTATCGGGTAACTGGGTTTTTCAGGCCTATGAAGACAAGAGAATCGAAGAATTAGGAATCGATCAAATACCTTTGATTTGTATAGATATTAATACCAGAAGTTTCTCTGGAAGTGGAGGTAATCATATGATTTACGGAGATATACGTTGTCAAGGAGACGCTGTGTTCTTTAAGATTATCTTATCCCCAGAGTACGTAACGGATTCTTATCAAAAAGAAAAAGAGCTCTTAGCTGTTTTAGATAATTGCGATCGTTACCAAATCAAAGCAGATACCTTGTTTTTGTATGAACAAGATACTCTAAAGCTAACCTTTGCTAGAGATTTATATAACATATAATTAAAGTACTCCAAAAAAGATTACTTTAAGTTGATAATAAAATAAAAGAAGTGGAAACTTTATTTGGTTTCCACTTCTTTTATTTGTTCTAAAGTCATCGTATCTGTACGATCGTCTAGTTTTTTGTATGCCGCTACAATTCGCTTAACCAATTTATGTCTTACGATATCTTTGTCATCTAAGAAAAGCATACCAATTCCTTCTACATCTTTTAAAATATATAAGGCTTCTTTAAGTCCAGAGGAAACTTTCTTTGGTAGATCTATTTGTTGAGGGTCTCCTGTGATAATAAACTTAGCATTTTTACCCATACGTGTTAAAAACATTTTCATTTGGGAATGCGTCGTGTTTTGAGCCTCATCTAAAATTACAAAAGCGTTATCCAAGGTTCTACCTCTCATAAAGGCTAAAGGAGCGATTTGAATGGTTCCTTTAAGTAAATAGTCCTCTAAGGTCTGTGGAGGTATCATGTCTCTTAAAGCGTCGTATAAAGGCTGCATATAAGGGTCTAACTTATCTTTCATATCCCCAGGAAGGAATCCTAGATTTTCACCTGCTTCTACAGCTGGTCTTGTTAGAATAATCCTTTTTACCTCTTTATTTTTTAAAGCTCTAACGGCTAAAGCTACTCCTGTGTAGGTTTTACCTGTTCCAGCAGGACCAATTGCAAAAACCATATCGTTTTTTTCCACAATTTTTACTAACTTGTGCTGGTTTGGAGTAAGGGCCTTGATTAATTTACCAGAAACCCCATGTACTAAGATGTCGTCTTTGGGATTCATTATCTCTGGTCCATTATCCATAACAATACGTTCAATGGTGTTTTCATCTATTTTGTTATAGCGGATAAAGTATTTGACTAATCGCTCAAAGCGAGTCTCAAATTCGTCCAAAATTTCAGGATCACCAAAAACTTTTACAAAATTGTCTCTAGAAACTATTTTTAATTTTGGATATAGTTTCTTAAGTGCGTTTAAATGAATGTCTTGTGGACCCCAAAAGTCTTTTGGGTTAAAATAAGCTAGTTCAATTGTTCTTTCGTTCAAGAGGAATGAGAATTAATTAAAAAAAATAATCTAATTTTGTAAATCAAATCTACTAAAAAAATCCATTCTTCTAAAAAATATATTGAAAATTTAAAATGCAAAGGATAATTACTCTTACTACAGATTTTGGATATAAGGACTACTACGTGGGGGCCCTTAAGGGAAAGATATACTCTAATATACCAAGTTGTAATATAGTAGATATATCACATGATATTTCCCATTATAACGTAGAAGAGGCTGGTTTTGTAATTGCTGCAGCATACAAAAACTTTCCAAAGGGAAGTATACATATTATCGCAGTGGATGCAACAATCACAGAATTTAGCCCAGCGATATGTTTATTCTACCAAGGTCATTATTTTATTACAGCCGACAATGGTATACTAACTCTACTTTTACAACAAGAAGCAAAAGCTGAAGTGGTCTTAATAGACCCTAATGCTGCGATGAAAAGTAGCAATGATATTTTTGTGTACTGCGCCTATCAATTATTTGAAGGTAAAGCACTAGAGGACATAGGAACCTTAACCCAAGATTTTAACCGATTAAACCGTTTAGGAGATGCTTTGGAAATCCATAAAAATGGGATACAAGGTAAAATAGTCTATGAAGATTCTTTTGGAAACTTAGTTAGTAATATCTCTAAGGCAGATTTTGAGAAAATAAGCCAATCTAGAAATTTTGAGATTATTGTAAAGGATTATCGCATAAAGAGAATAAATCGTTATTACTGTGACTTTACTACAGCCGATAGCCAATCCTTAAAAGAAAGGGCAGGGGAGTTTGTAGCGGTTTTCAATGATTTAGATCTACTTACTATAGGTCTTTTTTATTCCAGACCAAATACCCCAGGAGGCTCTCCAAGAACTCTTATGAATATACAATTGTACGATAACATTAGTATTGTCTTTCAAAGGGAAGAGGATCAATAGAAAAATAAAAAAAACATGTTTGTTAGAATAGTTAAGTTAAGTTTTAAACAAGATCAGGTAGAGAATTTTCTAACCTATTTTGAGAAAATAAAACATATTGTTAGAAATCAACCCGGATGTAGCTTCTTAGAATTATATCAAGATAAAAGCGATCCAAGTGTATTTTTTACCTATAGTTATTGGCAAGATCCACAAGACTTAGATAATTATCGTTATTCTGCAACTTTTAAAGAAATATGGCCTTATGTTAAAACCATGTTTAAAGAGGATGCAATGGCTTGGAGTGTAGATAAACGCGTAACCTTATCTTAAGATGAAAGCAATTTGTTTACAGGAAATCCGCAGTTTCTTAAGCGGCATTACTGCCTATTTAGTTCTAGTTGTATTTTTAATGGTAACCGGACTTTTATTATGGGTATTACCAGGAAGCTTTAATATCCTAGAGAATGGCTTTGGGGATTTGTCCGATTTATTTTTATTGGCTCCTTTAGTTTTTATCTTTTTGATTCCAAGTATTACCATGGCTAGTTTCTCTTCAGAGATAAAGCAAGGGACTATAGAACTTTTACTTACCAAACCCATTGGGATTTGGTCCATAGTCCTTGGTAAATTCCTAGGAGTGTTCATTTTGGTTATTTTAGCTATTATTCCTACCACTGCCTATATTTGGGTCATATCTCAATATTTACAAGTAGATCACTCTTTAGATACAGCCACTTTACTAGGGTCTTACCTAGGATTGTTTTTCTTAGCAGGGGCTTATTGCGCTATTGGCGTTTTTTGCTCTACTTTAAGTAGCAATCAAATTGTTTGTTTTTTACTGGGAGTTTTACTGTGTGCTTTTATGTACATAGGTATAGAGCAAATCGCTCTTTTAAGTGGCTCTTTATCCATAGAACAGTTAGGAGTAGAGTATCATTTTAAAAGTATTAGTAAAGGAGTAATTGATACTAGAGACCTTTTGTACTTTAGTAGTTTGACTATTCTTTTTCTAGCTATGAGTGTTTTTAAAGTAAATATGTTGCGTAAATAATGAGGAAAACAACACAAAAAAACTTGAAATCTCTAGGGCTGATTTTTGCTTTATTAATTATAATTAATGCTTTAGGCTCTTTTCTATACGCCAGATGGGATTTAACCAATGATAAAAGGTATACTATATCACAGGCCTCTAAAGAGGTGTTGCAACAGGTACATGCCCCGGTTATAATAGATGTTTTCTTAAGTGGAGATTTGCCACAGGAATTCAATCGTTTGCAAAGGGAAACCAAACAAATGTTAGAAGAGTTTTCTGTTATAAATAGCAATATTAAGTTTCAGTTTATCAATCCTTTAGAGGAATCTTCTGCTAATCAGGATCAATTATTAGAGGATTTATATGCCTTTGGTATAAAACCCTTATCTATAACAGTTAACGAAAAAGGAAGCCAGACCCAGAGTTTTGTACTTCCATGGGCAATTGTTTATAGTGGAGAACAGGCCGCTAAAGTACAGCTCTTAAAGAGCAATATGGGGGCAACCACAGCCAATACAGTACTTAATTCTGTACAGTACTTAGAGTATGCCCTTATTAAGGGGATTGATCAAGTAGCTACTTTAGAGCAAAAAAACATTGCTGTTTTAAAAGGCAACGGGGAGTTAGAGGATATGGAAATGGCAGATTTTCTAATGGATATTTCTCAACGATATAATGTAGCCTCTTATACGATCGATTTACAAAAGGAACAACCTGGTGATGTTTTACAAGGATTAAAACAATTTGATTTAATTATTGTAGCCAAACCTACAAAGGAGTTCTCTTCTGAGCAAATAGGGATTTTAGATCAATATATCATGCAAGGAGGTAAGAGCTTATGGCTTTTAGACCAAGTTGTTGCTGATATGGACTCTATCCGACAACAAGGATCGACTCTAGCCTTTGGACAAAAACAATCCTTAGGGGAGATGTTGTTTAAATACGGTCTTAGGATCAATCCAGTTTTGGTAAAAGATGAAATGGGTACTTCAATTAAAATTGCAAGTGGTAGACAAGGTAGTCAAACTACTTATAGTGATTTTGTATGGAAGTTTTCTCCTTTTGTTTATCCTGTTTCCAGCCATAGTATCGTTAAAAATATAGAGGGGTTGAAATTGGATTTTACCAGTCCTATGGATACCCTTAAGAATGATATAAAGAAAACAGTTCTTTTACAAAGTAGTCCTTATTCCACTACAGTAGGTACTCCAGTGGAGATTTCTTTGGAGGTTCTTCAAGAGAAAACTACAGCCGATATGTATAAGGATAAGGGAAATTATATTTTAGGAGTTTTATTAGAAGGGGAGTTTGCTTCGGTATTTACCAATAGAATATTTCCTTTTGCCAATAGTTCTGTATTACAAAAGAGTCCTTTAAATAAAATGATTGTCATTTCTGATGGAGATATTATTCGAAATCAATTTGATGCTAAAGGAGTTCCGATGGAGCTGGGTTTTGATAAGTGGACCAATATACTTTATGGAAATAAGGACTTTTTAAATAATAGCGTGGACTTTTTACTGCAGGATAAGGATCTTTTATCCCTAAGAACCAAAGAAGTTCGCCTAGCAATGTTAGATAAAATGAAAGTATATGATAATTATTCGTATATTCAATTTTTGGCACTAACAATTCCAATTGTGGTAGTTATGCTTTTTGCAATAGTGTTTTTTGTGCTTCGCAAAAGCAAATTAGTTAAAAAGTAGCATAAAATCACTTTTATTATTGATATTAATCCAATATATTTGTAGCTGTAAAAGCAGTTTTACGTATTAAATAATTGTAATATGAAGTTTATAGTATCGAGTTCCTACTTGTTAAAACAATTACAAGTTTTAGGTAGTGTAATCAATAGCAGCAATACTTTGCACATTTTAGATAATTTTCTATTTGAATTAGATAATAATATTTTAAAGGTATCTGCATCTGATTTAGAGACAACCATGTCTGCTACTTTGGAGATAGAATCAACTAGCCAAGGAAGCATTGCTGTTCCTGCTAAATTGTTATTGGAAACTTTAAAGACTTTTCCAGAACAACCTTTGACTTTCTCTGTAAAGGAAAACAATACCATAGAAATTAGCTCAGATGTTGGAAAATATGTGTTAGCTTATTCTCAAGGAGATGAATTCCCTAAAGCAGAGTCTTTGGAGGATCCTGCTACAACACAAGTACCTGCTGGAGTATTAGCTACAGCTATTAGCAAGGCTATTTTTGCAGCTGGTAATGATGATTTACGCCCGGTGATGTCTGGAGTATTCTTTCATTTTTCTCCAAGTGGTTTAATTTTCGTTGCAACAGATGCACATAAACTAGTAAAATACTCTAGAACAGATATTACCTGTGAGAGTGAGGCTAGTTTTATTATGCCTAAGAAACCATTGAATATTTTGAAAAATATTTTAATGAGTTCTGGAGCTGATGTAACTATTGAGTTCAATGAGAGTAATGCACAATTTAATTTTGATAATTATACTTTAACTTGTCGTTTAATCGATGGGAAGTATCCAAATTATGAAGCAGTAATTCCAAAGGAAAATCCAAATAAATTATTAATCAATCGTTTACAGTTTTTAAGTAGTGTTAGACGTGTGAGTATTTATGCTAATAAAACTACCCACCAAATCCGCTTAAAAGTAGCTGGAACAGAGTTAAACATTTCTGCTGAAGATATTGATTACTCTAACAAAGCCGACGAGAGATTAACTTGTGATTACCAAGGAGATGATATGCAAATTGGATTTAATGCTCGCTTTTTATTAGAGATGTTAAATAACTTGCAATCAGACGAAATCCTATTAGAGATGTCTTTACCAAACCGCGCTGGTATTTTAACTCCAGTAGATGGTTTAGAGGATGGAGAGCTGGTAACTATGCTAGTTATGCCAGTTATGCTTAATAGCTAATCGATAATCGTAGAAAAATAGTAAAAAGACCACTAGAGATAGTTGGTCTTTTTTTAATATTACACCTTACTTAAATTATCTATTTGAGATAAAGGGGTGTTTTAAAAGGCCTTAAGATCACCAATATGAACAATATACTAATTACCGGTGGAGCTGGTTTTATTGGTTCCCATGTAGTACGTCACTTTGTAAAGACCTATGAGAACTACCACATCTATAATTTAGATGCTTTAACTTATGCAGGGAATTTAGAAAATCTAAAGGACGTAGAGTCTTTCCCTAATTATACCTTTATAAAAGGAGATATTAGAGATATGGTTTTTTTAGAGGAATTATTCCATAAGTATTCTTTTGATGCAGTTATTCATTTAGCAGCAGAATCTCATGTGGACCGCTCTATTGAGGACCCTTTAGCTTTTGTTACCACTAATGTAATAGGCACAGTGAATCTTTTACAAGTATGTAAACAAATTTGGGGTTCTGATTTTAAGGATAAACTATTCTATCATATATCTACCGATGAGGTGTATGGTTCTTTGCCTGAAGAAGGGTTTTTTATGGAGACAACAAGTTATGATCCAAATTCACCTTATTCTGCTTCCAAAGCTAGTTCGGACCATTTTGTGCGTGCCTATGCTCACACCTATGGACTTCCTGTTGTAATAAGTAATTGTTCTAATAACTATGGACCTTTTCAATTTCCAGAGAAATTAATTCCGTTGACTATTCACAATATCTTAAAGCAAAAAACCATTCCTATTTATGGCAATGGTAAAAATATTAGAGATTGGCTATATGTACAGGATCATGCCTTGGCTATAGATTGTATTTTTCATCAAGGAAAAGTAGGGCAGACCTATAATGTTGGAGGACTAAATCAATGGACAAATATTGATTTAGTAAAACAGATTATTTTAGAGATGGACCAGCGATTAGGTAATAAGGAAGGACATAGTTTATCGCTTTTAAAATTTGTTAGTGATCGTCCTGGTCATGATATGCGATATGCTATTGATGCTAGTAAGTTGCAAAGTGAGTTAAAGTGGTCGCCTAGTGTTAGTTTTGAGCAAGGTTTAAGTAAGACCATAGAGTGGTATTTAAATAATCAGGATTGGTTAGAGGGGGTAAATAGTTTAGAATATCAAAATTACTACCAAAGACAGTACAATAAGAGATAGTAAATGGTTGTATTATCTTCTGTTTATAAAATTAAAAAAGGAGTCTTATATAATAGGACTCCTTTTTTAATGGTTATTTTTGGGATATAATATCCTCTATGTATTGGTAGTACTCCGAAGAGTGATTTTGTATTTGCTTTTTTAATGCCTCTTTGCTTATCCATCTATTTTGAAGGGCAATTTCTTGTAAACAGGCAATTTTAAGTCCTGTTCTTTTTTCAACTGCTTTGACAAATTCTGTAGCTTCCACTAAGGATTCATGTGTACCGGTATCTAGCCAGGCAAATCCTCTACCAAGGGTTTCTACTCGAAGGCGATTTTCTTTAAGATAAATATTGTTTAAATCGGTTATTTCTAGTTCACCTCTTTGGGAAGGAGTAAGTTTTTTAGCGTTTTTAACTACATCATTGGGAAAGAAATAAATACCTACTACAGCAAAATTGGAGGTTGGATTTTTGGGCTTCTCTTGAATATCTATAGCCTTTCCTTGCTTATCAAAGCTAACTACTCCATATCTAGAAGGGTCTTTGACAGTATATCCAAAAACTGTTGCCTCTTTTAGATTTTTAGTGTTTTGTATAGATTGCGTTAATTTATTTTGTAGCCCATTACCATAGAAGATATTGTCTCCTAAGATCAGGCAAACATCACTATCTTGTATAAAAGAAGCGCCTAGTAGAAAAGCTTGAGCAATACCTTGAGGTTTCTCTTGAATACAATAACTCAAAGAGATACCAAAATTGCTACCATCTCCTAATAGTTGCTCAAAAAGGGGTAGGTCTCTTGGTGTAGAAATAATTAAGATTTCTTTTATTCCAGCAAGCATTAATACCGATAAAGGGTAGTAAATCATTGGTTTGTCATAAACAGGTAGAAGCTGTTTAGAAATGGCTAAGGTTAAAGGGTGAAGTCTTGTTCCAGAGCCCCCTGCTAAAATAATTCCTTTCATATATATAGTTGTTTTTACAAATGTAGCCAATTATACCAACCTAGGTAATACTAATGGCGGTAGTTTGCTTTTTTTTGATGCATAATATGCTTTGTAATAAAAAAAGCTCGATTAATAATTACCGAGCCTTAAGTGTATTATTGTATAGTAATATCTTTTCTATAGGTTTTTCTTTCTTTATGGATTTCAGGGTTTAAACTCTTCCACAATTGCTGAATTTTATTGTTTTCCTTAAGTAAAGGGTTAGTCTCTACAATTTCAATCTTGTGTTTAGTAAAACATTTATAAATTTCCTTGAAAATAATAGCTGTAACTCCTTTACTTCTGTATTCAGGGTCTACTCCAATTAAATAGTACTCTGCGTGGTTGTTTTTACGCATTGCTTGTAAAAGATGCCAAAATCCAAAAGGGAATAATTTTCCATTTGCTTTTTGGAAACCTCTAGAGAAAGAAGGCATGGTAATGGCAAAAGCAATCATCTTATTATTCTCATCCATCACACAGCTAATGAAGTCTGGGTGTATAAATTGTAAGTACTTGGTTTTATAATGTTCGATCTGGAAATCTTCTATAGGTACAAAACTTTGTAGGTCTGCATAGGTCTTATTTAAAAGAGCGAACATTTCATCCACATAAGGCAATAGTTCTTTAATGGTTTTAAATTCTAGTGCTTTTACCTTAAAGCGCTCCTCTACAATAGTAGACATTCTTTCTATCTTTTCTTCATTATAGGCAGACATGTCAATTTTGTATTCAATCCATTCTGCTTCTGGAGTAAATCCAAGCTGGGTTAAATGCTCTGGGTAATAATGGTGGTTGTATAGGCCAATCATAGTTGCGATTTGATCAAATCCTTTGGTTAGCATTCCTGCCTTGTCCATATTGGAAAAGCCCATAGGTCCTTCTATATACTGCATCTTATGTTTAATGGCAAACTCTTCTACCTTTTGTAATAATGCTTTTGTAACCTGGGGGTCATCTATCATGTCTAACCATCCAAATCTTACCTTTGGTTTATGAAGGTCATTTACCTCGGTCCAGTTGATGCAACAAGCTACTCTTCCTACTAGTTTAGCATTTTTATATGCTAAATAGAATTCTACATCTACAGATTTAAAAATATCATTTTTCGGATCAAAACTTTTTATCTCATCCTTTATAATAGGAGGTACCCAATAGGCATTGTTTTTATATAGCTCAAAAGGAAATGTAACAAAATCCTTCATTTGTTTTTTAGTGGTTACTTTTTGTATTTCAATCATAATATATAAACAAGAGTTCACAAGATACAAATATAGTTTATCTATAGAGAACTCTAATGGGTTTTTAGTCTAGCTTTTTAATGGTAAAAATTTCATTTGCCCCTAAGGTACGTGGATAAGTTCTAAGACTATATTTCTTTGGATCAAATAAAGCAGTGAAGTCTTGGTTTCTTTTAGCTTGCTCCTTATTAATGACGATAGTATTGAATAAAATAAAGCCATCTTTATCTAGGAGCTGTACTAAATGTTCCACAAAGTAATTTTGGAATAAAAAATCTGGCATGTGGTAATCTATAAAAATGTCGATTATTATAAGACCATAGGTTTTATTGGTGCGTAATACATATTCAAAAGCATCCATAATATGTATTGTATGCTTGTTGTTGTATTGTTCTAAGTCGAAGTATTTTTTTCCAAGGGAAACAATCTGTTGATCTAGTTCTACACTATCGATTTGATTGGTATACTTTACTTGGTTTCTTAATGTAGAGACAATTCCTCCGGCGCCTAGTCCTAAAATAAGTACTCTATTTGCCTTTCTAATTTTACTAAAGCCAATATAATTTAAGGCTTGTTGTAAAGTATTTTGTAGTTCTCCATAGGAGTAATTTGTGTTTTTTGTGTCTAGGGTTAACTTGCCTTTATGGTAAACAAGTTGAAGTTGGTTATTCACTTTAGAGGGTATTTTTTTATATACCACTGGGGTGAAGTAACTGATTATTTTTTTGAGCATACCATGTTTTATTTTGCTGTAATCAAAGGTAAACTATTTGATGCATTAACGGGTAATAATGATTGCAAATTACCCTGGCTTTTTGTATTTATCTTGGAGTAAATGTCTTGAAAGTTCCGTCGGTATAAAAGACAACAATTTGTGAAATATCGTCTTTTTCAGTGAAATTAAACAGTGAGTTTGATGGAGTTTTTTCTTTGATTTTAGAGGTATTTTCTGGCGTGTTATTTTGCTTTTTCTCCGCAGATTTAGCCTGTTTTTTTTGACTCTTTTTTAAAGAATTATCCAAAGGATTATCTTTTGTGTTAGCAGAAAGGGGAGTGTGGTTAGAAGATGGATTGTTGTCCTTTTCTTGTAAATAAGAGCCATCTCCTTTTAATAGCCACTCTAAACTGAGCTCGGGAAAGGCGTGGTTTATTTTTAAAATAAAGTCTAAACTAGGTTTGTTTCTACCTGAAAGTAGGTGAGACAAGCTAGAGCGTTGCACACCAATTTTATCGGCAAAACTAGAGGCGGAGTGCTCTAAATTTTCTAATAAAAATTCTAATCTGTCCACAAAGTTGTCCATAGTCAAAAGGGCTATCAAAAAGGATGAAATCTGCTATTTAGTTTACAAATGTAATAAAAATATAAATTATATTATACCTATATAGGATATAATTTTATTATATGCTTCAAGTTTATGTTTAAGTGGTCTTGTCTAAAGGCTTGGAAAATAAATTTTTATATTGCTATTTATTGAGGTTAGAGTACTTATAGTTTTGCTGCTTTGAAAAGTTTACATTTGTAATTACATTTGTAAACAATAAATACCCTGATTGTGTTTACAAATGTAATAAAATCTTTTTTTACATTTGTTTGTACCCTAAAAAACTAAAGCGATGGAATATCAAGATATTGTAAAAAGCTATAAAGATGGCAAAGTAGAAGGAAGATGGATTACCAATGAGCACATAGAGGATAGCTTAAATGACTTAAAGCTTTACTTTAAGGTTGAGGTGATTGGTTACAGCCAAGAAAGTCTGCCTATTAAAAAGGTAACTTGGGGACATGGTCCTGTAAAGATTGCTATGTGGTCTCAAATGCATGGCAACGAATCAACCACTACAAAGGCGGTTTTAGATTTGCTATATTTTCTAAATAATTCCCAAGATCCTATAGTGCACAAATGGAGGAGTTTTTTTACCTTGCAAATCATTGTGATTTTGAATCCCGATGGAGCAAGGGCTTATACCCGTAATAATGCCAATCAAGTAGATCTTAATCGCGATAGTATTCTACTGAGTCAAAAAGAGAGTAAAGTCCTAAGAAATTTCCTGGAAGATTTCAATCCACATTATGCCTTTAATTTGCATGATCAGCGTAGTATTTTTGGAGTGGGTGATACGGGAAAAAATGCGATCATTTCTTTTTTGGCACCTGCCTATGATTCGGAATTATCTCTTAGAGAAAATCGCATTTTAGCAATGCAGTTAATTAGTTGTATTAACCACGAATTACAAAAAGATATAAAGGGGCATGTAGGAAGGTTTGACGATGCTTTTAATATCAATTGTATTGGGGATTATTGTCAAAGCCAAAATTGGATCACTGTTTTATTTGAAGCAGGTCATTACCCAAAGGATTACCAAAGAGAGAAAAGTAGAGCTATTGTTTTTAAAAGTTTATGTATTGCTTTAAATACAATATATAAGGAAGAACATTTAGAAAAAGATATAAAGGAGTACTTGTCTATACCTGAGAATCAAAAAAACTTCACTGATATTATCTTTGCAAATGTGTTAGAACAAGGTAGTGGGGAGGTTTTTATTGTAAAAGCTCAATATTTAGAGCAATTTGCAGATAAAAAAGTTAATTTCTGTCCTATTGTTGTGGATATTAATAAAAAAGGAAGTAAATTTGCGCATCTATGTGAGCAAGAGCGTTATGTTTTTAGGAAAGAATATATAGATAAACAGGAAATTTTAAATAAAAACCTTGAGGAAGTAATAAGGATTACGCCGCAAAAGGTTAATATTATACTAAAAAAATAATAAAATTTGTGATTTCTTAAACAAATGAAATTTTAATTTAGTATTATTGTACAGAATTATAGATTTAGAATAAGATAAATAAAATTGATTTATGAGTAAATTTCGTTTAGATGAAATCGATCACCAAATCTTAGATATGTTGATTGATAATACGAGAGTTCCTTTTACAGATATTGCTAAAAAACTTTTGATTTCTGCCGGTACAGTTCACGTACGTGTTAAGAAAATGGAAGATGCAGGAATTATACAAGGTTCTTCTTTAACTTTAGATTATGAGAAATTAGGATATGCATTTATTGCTTATATAGGAATTTTCTTGCATAATACTTCTCAAACTAAATTCGTTTTAGAGAGAATTAATGAAATACCATTTGTAACGGTTGCCCACGTGACTACAGGAAAATTCAACGTTTTCTGTAAAATTAGAGCAAAAAACACTCGTCACGCAAAAGAGGTAATCTATATGATTGATGATATTGAAGGAGTTTACAGAACGGAATCAATGATTTCTTTAGAAGAGAGCATCAATGATAAAAAACGTTTAATGCACACTATTTTCAAAGAATTATAAGAGTGCATTACATACAATAAAATATAAAAACTGCTCTAGGGCAGTTTTTTTTATGCCTAAAAGTTAGATAAATTATGGATTCTCTTTCACAAATTGTATTAGGAGCTGCTGTTGCTAATGCTGTTGCAGGTAAGCAAATTGGCAATCGGGCTCTTTTGTATGGAGCTATAGTAGGAACTATACCCGATTTAGATGTTTTAGCACTTTTTTTTACGGATCATTTAACTGGGGTGGAATTTCACCGGACCCTTACTCACTCGGTTTTCTTTGCCTTTATAGCCTCTTTTTTTCTGGGCTATATTCTGTTTTTATTGGAAAAAAAGCGAGATCTATCCTTCTCTAGAGCCTACTGGTTAGTGTTTCTAGGGCTATTTACTCATTCTTTGTTAGATATCTTTACCACTTGGGGTACAGCTCTTTTTTGGCCTTTACCTTATTATTTTGCCTTTAAAAGTATATTTGTCATCGATCCTTTATATACCTTACCCTTTTTGTACTTTTTGGTGCGATCGGCTTTATGTAAAAATAATTGGCCTAAAAGAAGGTATTTCAATACATTAGCTCTAGTGGTAAGTAGCGCTTATTTATTGATTGCACTTGGCTTAAAAGCGGTTGTTTACTCTAAGTTTAAAAAGGAGTTAGCTCACAGTGAAATTGCCTATGAGAATATTTCTGTTAAGCCCTCTGCTTTAAATACTATTTTATGGAATGCTATTATTCAAAGTAAAGATGGGTTTTATGTGTCGGATTATTCTTTTTTTGATACTTCAAGACCTTTGTTTACCTATTATGCTAAAAACCATTATTTGGCGGATTCAATTAAGGAGGAAGAAGATTTTCAGCGTTTAGTTCGCTTAAGTGAGGGGGATTATGTTTTAAGCCAAAGTGGTGATACTTTATTTTTTCACGATTTGCGTTTTGGTCTTTTGAAAAACGATCCTTTAGATCCGCAATTTGGTTTTAGTTATGCTTTAAATAAAGACCAAAAGGGTGACTTGATCATTACTGAGGTAGTTAAAGATAGGTCAGAAGGTGTTAAAATGCTGCAAAAATTGTGGATTAGGATACAAGGTCGATAATAAATAATAGGCTATTTTAAATAGTTAAGCTATATTTGGATAGCAATAAAAAAACAGTATTATGAAGATTTTAATTTCTCCGGCTAAGAGTTTAGATTATACAAGCCCAGTTCCAACAACCAATAGTTCTTCTATTACGTTTTTGGAGCAAGCTAAAGAAATACAAGGTGTTTTACAAGAATTATCTGTAGCTCAAATTCAAGAGTTAATGAAGATTTCCGATGCACTAGCAAAACTAAATTGGGATAGAAACCAAAGTAGATCCTTTGTTGTTGATCCTGAAAATCAACAGGAATTTCGTCAAGCTGTCTTTGCTTTTAATGGCGATGTGTACGGAGGTTTAGATGCATATACTTTAGATCAAAGTAAATGGGAGATAATGCAAGATAAACTACGTATTTTATCTGGATTATATGGGTTTTTGAAGCCTTTTGATTTAATTGAACCATATCGTTTGGAGATGGGGACAAAACTGCCAATTGGACCTTATAAAGATTTATATGCTTTTTGGAAGCCTATTTTGGCTCAGAAATTGAATGAGCAAACAAAACCAGGAGAGTTACTTGTTAATCTAGCTAGTAAGGAATACTTTTCAGCTATTGATAAAAAGGCCTTACATACCAGACTTGTGACACCGGAATTTAAAGAATTACGCCAAGGTAAATTAAAGACCATTAGTTTTTATGCTAAAAAAGCTAGAGGACAAATGGTGCGTTATATCCTTGAAAATAATATTGAAGACCTAGAAGGATTGAAAAACTTTAATGTAGATAACTATGTTTTAAGTGAGGAATTATCTAAAGGAGACCTTTTAGTTTTTACTAGATAAAAATTCCTATTCAATTAGGCAGCTTACCCACCCAAAAAAACAACCACTATTACCAATAATAACCACCAAATTAATTATGGAAGAAATACATTATATTAGTTCAAATGTGCTTACAATTGAAAAGTTACAAGAGATTTTAGCTTATGGTAAAATTGATTTATCGGAAGAGGCTAGGGCCAATATTGTAAATTGTAGGGAGTATTTGGATAATAAACTCAAAGAGCAACAAGCGCCTATTTATGGAATTAACACTGGATTTGGTTCCTTATGTGATGTGAAGATCCCTTCGGATCAGCTTTCTGAGTTACAAGAAAACCTAGTAATGTCTCATGCTTGTGGTACTGGAGAATTAGTTCCGGAACAAATCGTGAGAATGATGCTTGTTTTGAAAATCAAATCTTTGAGTTATGGTAACTCTGGGGTTCAGTTGCAAACAGTAGAGCGTTTAATGGATTTTTTCAATAACGACGTTTTACCTGTAGTGTACGACCAAGGATCCTTAGGTGCTTCAGGAGATTTATCGCCCTTAGCACATTTAGCTTTACCACTAATTGGAAAAGGAGAAGTATATGTAGATGGCTTTAGACAACCTGCTAGTAAGGTGTTGGAGCGTTTTGGTTGGGAACCAATTAAATTGCAAAGCAAAGAGGGCTTAGCTCTTTTAAATGGAACCCAGTTTATGAGCGCTTATGGTTGCTATATCCTTAGTAAAACTAAAAAGCTTTCTTATTTATCGGATCTTATTGCTGCGGTTTCTCTAGAGGGATTTGACGGTAGAATTGAGCCTTTCAATGAGCTTATCCATTATGTTAGACCACATAAAGGGCAAATTGTAACAGCTCAGTTTTTTAATGATGTTTTACAAGGGTCTGAATTAATCGCTCAGGAGAAAAAACACGTGCAAGATCCATACTCTTTCCGTTGTATACCTCAAGTGCACGGTGCATCTAAAGACGCCATTGATTATGTAGATAGAGTTTTTAAAACAGAAATAAATTCGGTAACAGATAATCCTAATATTTTTTATAAAGAAGATATTATTGTCTCTGGAGGTAATTTCCATGGACAACCTTTAGCTATCTCCTTAGATTTCCTATCTATAGCTTTAGCAGAGTTAGGAAGTATCTCAGAAAGACGTACCTACCAACTAATAAGTGGAACAAGAGGGCTTCCTGCCTTTTTAGTATCTAATCCAGGATTGAATTCCGGACTTATGATTCCTCAGTATACTGCTGCTAGTATTGCAAGTCAGAATAAGCAATTAGCTACACCTAGTAGTGTAGATAGTATTGTTTCTAGTAATGGACAAGAGGATCACGTTAGTATGGGGGCTAATGCTGCAACTAAAGCATTGCGCATCGTGGATAATTTGGAGCGCATTTTAGCTATAGAATTATTAAATGCAGCACAAGCTTTAGAGTTTAGAAGACCTCTTAAATCGAGTGTATTTATAGAGTCTTTTATAGCAGCTTACCGAGAAGAAGTTGATTTTGTTGAAAAAGATCGCGTGTTACATTATGATATCGAAAAGACCATTGGATTTTTGGATTCTTTTCAAATTGATATAGAAAATTAAAAATATACTATAAACTGCACTTTATTTTAGTAATAAAGTGCAGTTTTTTTTATATATTGTTATATTTGTGTTCCACGATTTAAAAAGAAATATATTTGAGACCCATCAATAAATTAAAGATTCTAAATGACCCAATTTATGGGTTTATCTCTATACCTAACTCCTTGGTATATGATTTGATTGAACATCCTTATTTTCAGCGTCTAAGACGGATTTCTCAAATGGGAGTTTCCTATTTGGTTTATCCAGGGGCACATCATACGCGTTTTCATCATGCTATTGGTTGTATGCATTTAATGCAAAAGGCAGTGCAAGTGCTGCGTTTTAAAAATGTAGACATTTCGCCAGAGGAAGAAACGGCTTTGTATGTAGCTATTTTATTGCATGATATTGGACATGGTCCTTTCTCTCATGCAATGGAGCACAGTATTGTTGAGCAAGTGGTTCACGAGGATATTTCATTGTATTTTATGAATCGTTTGAATGTTGAATTTGATGGGCAACTGGATTTAGCCATTAAAATCTTTAAAGGAGAGTACCATCGTAAATTCATGCTTCAATTGATCAGTAGTCAACTAGATATGGATAGGATGGATTATCTTAAAAGAGATAGTTTTTATTCTGGTGTTGCCGAGGGTAATATCAATTCCGAACGTTTGATTCAGATGTTAAATGTGGTCGAGGATACTTTAGTGGTGGAGCAAAAGGGAATTTATTCCGTGGAAATGTTTTTAGTAGCAAGACGCCTAATGTATTGGCAAGCTTATTTGCACAAGACTAGTGTTTGTGCTGAAATGATTCTAGTAAGAGTATTAAAAAGAGCAAAAGAATTAGCCCAAAAAGGAGTTAGATTATGGGCTAGTGAAGCGCTACTTTTCTTCTTGGAAAATCAAGTAGACGCCCAAGATTTTGATCAAAGAGCACTTGATAAATTTGCCCTTTTAGATGATTCAGATATCATGGGAGCTTTGAAGTCATGGCAGTTTCATGACGATTTTATCTTGTCAAAATTGAGTAATATGATTGTTAATCGCGATTTGTTGCAAGTAGAGGTGATTAGTGATAAGCAAGAATTGGCTGAAAAGCTAGAAAATAAAACAAATAAAATCGCGTTAGAGACGAGCTTGAGTAAAGAAGCTTTAAAGTATTTTGTATTCAAGGGAAAGGTCAAAAATAGTGCCTATAGTAGAGAGCAACAGCCGATTATGATCTTGAAAAAAAATGGAAGTATCAGGGATATTCTAACGGTTTCCGATCATTTAAATCTAAAAGCCCTAAGTAAACCTGTGACAAAGTATTTGCTTTGTTACCCAAAAAGCACTTTAGAGCCATAAATTTCAATTATATTTTATATTTTTGCCCTAATGAAAATAGCAGCAGAACAAATCGCATCAGTTTTAGAAGGAGAGATAGTAGGGGATCCTACTATTGAAGTTAGTTCTTTATCTAAAATTGAAGAAGGAAAGGAAGGTTCGTTAAGTTTCTTAGCTAACCCTAAATATATACAGCATATTTACACTACAGAGGCTTCTGTGGTGATTGTAAATAAAACATTTGAACCAGAGCGTCCTATTAAAGCTACTTTAATTAAAGTAGAGGATGCCTATAAGTCATTTTCCAAATTATTACAGTTCTATAACGAGGTGAAATTAAGTAAATCTGGTATAGAGCAACCTTCTGTTATTTCAGAGGGTAGTACCCATGGAGATGGATTATACCTGGGGAGTTTTTCTTATATAGGAAAAAATACGAAAATAGGGGAAAATGTAAAAATTTACCCAAATTCTTTTATTGGAGATAACGTAGTTATTGGAGATAACGTAGTGTTATTTGCAGGAGTACGAATTTATTCAGAAACTCAAATAGGAAGTAACTGTACTATCCACTCTGGCAGTATTATTGGTTCAGATGGTTTTGGTTTTGCACCAAACGAGGATGGTAGTTATTCTAAAGTGCCACAAATTGGAAATGTTATCATTGAAGATGATGTTGAAATTGGTGCCTCTACAACTATTGATAGAGCTACTCTTGGTTCTACTATTATACGTAAAGGGGTTAAATTGGATAACCAAATTCAAATTGCCCATAATGTTGAAATAGGTGAGAATACTGTAATTGCGTCTCAGACAGGTATTGCAGGGTCTACCAAAGTTGGTAAAAACTGTATGTTTGGAGGACAAGTAGGTATTGTTGGACATATTTCTATCGGAGATAATGTGAAGATCCAAGCTCAAACTGGTGTAACTAGAAGTGTGCCTGCTAATGGTGTAGTTCAAGGAACTCCAGCTATTCCAAGTAATGAATTTTTACGCTCTTTTATACACTTTAAAAATCTACCACAAATTGTAGAGGATTTAAAAGAGTTGAAAAAGAAAATTTAAGTGAGTATTTAAAAGAATCTATTATAAATAGTAAAGGAAATTAATTATGGTTAAACAAAAAACCATCCAAAACGAAGTAACCTTAAAAGGGGTAGGTCTTCATACAGGTCAAGAGGTAACGATGACACTAAAGCCAGCTCCAGTAAATAATGGTTTTACCTTTGTTAGAGTGGATTTAGAAGGTCATCCTATAATTGAAGCGGATGCTAATTATGTAGTTAATACGCAACGTGGGACTAACTTAGAGAAAAAAGGAGTTCGCGTACAAACCACAGAGCACGTTTTAGCTGCTTTTGTTGGATGTGATTTAGATAACGTAATCATTGAGCTTAATGCCTCAGAACCTCCAATTATGGATGGTTCCTCTAAGTACTTTGTGGAAGCTGTTGAAAAAGCTGGTGTTGTAGAGCAAGATGCACAAAGAGAAGAGTATATTGTTAAAGAAGTAATTTCCTATGTAGACGATGAGACTGGTAGCGAAATCATTATCATGCCTAGCGATTCTTACCAAGTAACCACTATGGTTGACTTTGGAACTAAGGTTTTAGGAACTCAAAATGCTACATTAAAAAGTTTAGAAGATTTTAAAGAAGAAATCTCTGAGGCAAGAACATTTAGTTTCTTACATGAATTAGAAGCTCTTTTAGCCAACGGACTTATTAAAGGTGGAGATTTAAATAATGCTATTGTTTACGTAGATAAAGAAATCTCGGAAGAAACAATGGGACATTTGAAAAAAGCTTTTGGAAAAGAGCAGATTTCTGTAAAGCCTAATGGTGTATTAGATAACTTAACATTGCATTACCCTAATGAGGCAGCAAGACATAAGTTATTAGATGTTATTGGGGATTTGGCTTTAATTGGAACGCGTATTCGCGGTAAAATTATTGCAAATAAACCAGGACATGCTGTAAATACTGCATTTGCTAAAAAGATGTCAAAGATTATTCGTGATGAGAAACGCAACCAAGTGCCTAGCTATGATTTACATGCTGAGCCTTTAATGGATGTGGTGAAAATCATGCAACTTTTACCTCACCGTCCACCATTTTTATTGGTAGATAAAATTTTGGAGATGTCACCAACTCACGTTGTAGGGGTTAAAAATGTTACAATGAATGAAGAGTTCTTCGTTGGACATTTCCCAGGTGCTCCGGTTATGCCAGGAGTGTTGATTTGTGAGGCAATGGCTCAATCTGGAGGTATTCTTATTTTGAGTACAGTTCCAGATCCACAAAACTATTTAACGTATTTCATGAAAATGGATAATGTTAAATTCAAAAACAAAGTATTGCCAGGGGATACCCTAATATTCAAATTAGAATTAATTACACCTATTCGCCGCGGAATTTGTCATATGCAAGCTTATGCTTATGCAAACGGTAAGTTAGTAGCGGAGGCTGAATTAATGGCTCAAATATCAAAAAAACCAAATATAGAATAATATATGAATCAGCCTTTAGCATATGTTCATCCAGGAGCCAAGATAGCACGAAATGTTGTTATTGAGCCATTTACAACGATTCATAATAATGTTGAAATTGGTGAAGGGACTTGGATTGGATCAAACGTAACAATCATGGAAGGTGCAAGAATTGGAAAAAACTGTAAAATTTTTCCAGGGACTGTAATTTCTGCTGATCCCCAAGATTTAAAATTTGATGGAGAAATCACTACTGTAGAAATTGGAGATAATACTACAATTCGCGAGTGTGTGACTATAAATAGAGGTACAAAGGATAGATATAGAACAGTAGTAGGAAAGAATTGTTTAATTCAAGCCTATAGCCATATTGCTCACGATTGTATTGTGGGGGATAACTGTATATTTTCTAACTCAAGTACTTTAGCAGGACACGTAACTGTAGGAGACTATGTTGTTTTAGCAGGTCTAGTTGCAGTTCACCAGTTTTGTACAATTGGATCGCATTCTTTTATAACAGGAGGAACTTTAGTTCGTAAAGACGTTCCACCATTTATTAAAGCTGCAAGAGAGCCAATTTCTTATGCTGGAATAAATTCAGTTGGATTGCGTCGTAGAGGTTTCGATCCAGAGAAGATTCGTGAGATTCAAGCTATTTACCGTATTTTATATCAAAAGAATTACAATACGACTCAAGCTTTAGAAATTATCGAAACGGAAATGGAAGCAACTCCAGAGAGAGATGAAATAATCATGTTTATCCGTAATTCTTCAAGAGGAATTATGAAAGGATATTCAGGAATGTATTAATAAATAAAAATAATTTAGAAAATGGCAACTACAGCTGATATTAGAAATGGTTTATGTATAAAATACAATAACGATATTTATAAGATTGTTGAATTTTTACACGTAAAACCTGGAAAGGGACCTGCTTTTGTTAGAACTAAAATGAAAAGTTTAACAAACGGAAAAGTATTAGAAAATACTTTCTCTGCAGGACATAAAATTGACGAAGTTCGTGTAGAAACACATAAATTCCAATATTTATACCCAGAAGGAGACCAGTTTCACTTTATGAATGTGGAGAACTACGAACAAATTACTTTATTAAAAGATATTTTAGATGCTCCAGAATTATTAAAAGAAGGAGAAATGGTAATGGTTCAAATCAACACGGATACAGACCTTCCTTTAGCTGTTGATATGCCAGCTTCTGTTATTTTAGAAGTTACTTATACAGAGCCAGGGGTAAAAGGAAATACTGCAACAAACGCAACTAAACCTGCTACTGTTGAAACTGGTGCTAGCATCAACGTTCCTTTATTTATCAATGAGGGAGATAAAATTAAAGTAGATACAGCTTCAGGTTCTTACATGGAGCGTATTAAAGAATAATTCACTTTTTAGTATAGTTAGGTTATGCGTTTTGAAAAAGTTCAAGACTTGCAAACTATCGCTCAAATTATTGGGTGTGAGTTTGTAGGTGAGCCAGATTTTCCAGTTTATGGTATTAACGAAATTCACGTTGTACAAGAGGGAGAAATAGTTTTTGTGGATCATCCTAAGTATTATGATAAGGCCTTAGAATCTAATGCCACTATTATTTTAATCAATAAAGATGTACCATGCCCACAGGGTAAGGCGTTGCTTGTATCCGAGGATCCATGGAGAGACTTCAATAAGTTATCTACTTTTTTCAACCCTTTCAAACCAGCAGAAATCTTGCAAGCAAAGGATGCAGTAATAGGGGAAGGTACCGTTGTACAACCTAATGTGTTTATAGGGCACAATGTGGTTATCGGTAAAAACTGTGTTATTCATCCAAATGTAGTTATTCACGATGGTGCCGTTATTGGTAATAACGTGGTAATTGGTGCTGGAACTATTTTAGGTGCAGACGCCTTCTACTATAAGAAAAGACCAGAAGGATTTGATCCTTTGATTTCTTGTGGACGAGTTGTTATTGAAGATAACGTTGGAATAGGTGCTTTATGTACTATTGACAGAGGTGTTACCGGAGATACTCTTATACAAGAAGGAGCAAAGATCGACAACCAAGTACACATTGGTCACGATACTACAGTAGGTAAGCGTTGTTTAATTGCTGCTCAATGTGGAATTGCAGGCTGTGTAATTATAGAAGATGAAGTTACTCTTTGGGGACAAGTTGGTACCACTAGTGGTATAACAATTGGTTCTAAGGCGGTAATTTTAGCTCAATCTGGAATTTCTAAATCTCTAGCTGGAGGTAAAGTTTACTTTGGTTATCCAGCTCAGGAGTCTCGAGATATGTTGAAGCAATTAGCTAACATTAAGAGAATCCCATCGATTTTAGAAAAAGTAAAGTCTATATAACCCTTGATAAATGGCCAAAAGGCCTTTTAAATGGTGTTTTTATAGCAAGTCAAACAATTATTAGTCAAACCAGATATAGTTAAGCAACAAAAAATTTTATTCTAGCGTAGAATTGTTTATTTTTGTATAACTATGTTTAAATAATTAAAAACAAAATCATGAGTGTTTTAGTAAATAAAAATTCAAAGGTAATCGTTCAAGGGTTTACTGGAAGTGAAGGTACTTTCCACGCTTCTCAAATGATTGAATACGGGACAAATGTTGTAGGTGGAGTTACTCCAGGTAAAGGAGGAAGCACTCATTTAGATCGTCCAGTGTTTAACACTGTTGCTGATGCAGTAGAGAAAGCAGGAGCTGATACTTCTATTATCTTCGTACCACCAGCGTTTGCTGCTGATGCTATTATGGAAGCTGCTGATGCTGGAATCAAAGTTATTATTTGTATTACAGAAGGAATTCCTGTTGCTGATATGATTAAAGCTTATGCTTACATCCAAGATAGAGACTGTCGTTTAGTTGGACCTAACTGTCCAGGTGTAATCACACCAGGTGAAGCTAAAGTTGGTATTATGCCAGGTTTTGTATTTAAGAAAGGTACTGTTGGAATCGTTTCTAAATCAGGAACTTTAACGTATGAAGCAGCTGACCAAGTTGTTAAACAAGGTTTAGGTGTTACAACTGCAATCGGAATTGGTGGAGACCCAATCATTGGAACTTCAACTAAAGAAGCAGTTCAATTATTAATGAATGACCCTGAGACTGAAGCAATCATTATGATTGGTGAAATTGGAGGTCAATTAGAAGCTGATGCTGCTCGTTGGATTAAAGAAGACGGAAACAGAAAACCTGTTATCGGATTCATCGCAGGAGAAACTGCTCCAGTTGGAAGAACAATGGGTCACGCAGGTGCTATTGTAGGTGGAAGCGATGATACTGCTGCTGCTAAAAAACGAATCATGAGAGAATGTGGTATCCACGTTGTTGATTCACCAGCTGAAATTGGATTAAAAGTAAAAGAAGTTTTAGGATAATCCCTAACTTTTTCTATCTATCATAAAAAAGGCTATTCCCAAGTGGAATAGCCTTTTTTTTATTGCTGTATAATTGGGATTTATTTGAAAAATAAGCGTGTTTATTTTTTTGAAGAGAGTTGGTTGGTTGCCATCTAGATCTAAGAGCTATAGTTTTGTAATACTCTAGTTATAGTAATATATACTTTTGCCTATAGATGTGTAGGATTATGGCATAGGCTTGGCTTGATAGGATATGTACCGCTTATAAATTAGTAGAGACCAAAGAAAGTCTATTAGATGAATCTTTACCAAAGCAAGCCAAACATATCTACTTAAAAGTCAGAAATAAACAAATAAGGCATTGCTGTCAAGAGAATGAAAACAAGTAGGTGATAGGGGGTAGGTAATACGCTCATATATCGCTTTTTAAGCTTCTATATTAAAAAATCATAGCCAAGGTGTGTAATTTTATTAAACACTTTTAAATAAGCTTATTTTTAGCTAAAGAGTGTGTTTTGTAATAAAAAAAGGGATACTCCATATTGGAATATCCCTTTTGTTGTTATCTTAATTGAGCACCAAGGTTGTTTTCTAATTGGTATTTAATTTTACCCATTATTTTCTCTACTTGGTTATCTGTTAGTGTTTTACTTGCATCTTGCATTAAGATAGAAATAGCATAAGATTTTTTACCTTGTTCTATTTTATCTCCTTGGTAGAAGTCAAATAAAGTAACGTCTTTAATGATGTTTTTATCCACTTGTTTAACAAGAGTGTGGATTTGTTCAAAGGTTACTGCTTCGTCAATTAGTAAAGCGTAATCTCTTTTTACAGAAGGGTATTTATTGATTTCTGTAAATTTGATTTTATTGCTTAATACTTTTATGATATTTTCCCATTGGAAATCAGCGTAGAATACCTCTTGTTTGATATCGAAAGCTTTAGTAATACTCTTTTTCAAGATACCAAACTCTACAATAGTCTCTTTTCCTAAAGTATAAGCAATTCCTTCTGAAAAGATATCGCTCTCAATAGGAGTGGTTTGAATTTTATTTAAACCTAGACGAGATAAAAGTGCGTTGATGTATCCTTTAAAGTCAAAAAAGTCTAAGCTTCTTTGTTGGGTATTCCATGACGCTTTCACTGTATTTCCAGTAGCAAATAAGCTAAAGTTTTTATGCTCTTCGTAAGTAGTTAGTTTCTTTTGGTAAATTTTACCAAATTCAAATAACTTTAAATCCGATCTTTTGCGGTTGATATTATAAGAGATTGCTTCTAATCCACCGAAAAGTAGAGTTTGTCTCATTACACTTAAGTCTGAACTTAAAGGGTTTAAGATGTCTACTTGGAAGCTTTCCTTTACAGATTCCGTTAATTCATTGTAAGCAGGAGTAGTCAAAGAGTTGTTCATGATTTCATGGAAACCTTGAGCTACTAATAAATTAGATACAATATTTTGAATTTTATGGTCTTCTGTTCTAGAGCTATTAGAAATAGTAGCGTTTAATTTAGAAGAAATCTTGATGTTATTGAATCCATATACACGTAAAATTTCTTCAATTACGTCAATTTCTCTAGTTACATCTGCTCTATAAGCAGGTACAGTAATACCTAATCCTAGATCGCTCATGCTATGTACTTTAATATCTAAAGTAACTAAGATCTTTTTAATAGTCTCTTTAGAGATTTCTTCTCCTAAGATTCTATTAATGTTATTAAAGTTTAAGAAAACAGAGTGGTCCTCGATTTTCTTTGGATAAAGATCTATAATATCAGAAGTAATCTCTCCACCTGCTACTTTTTGAATCAATAAAGCAGCATGTTTTAAAGCATATTCTGTAATAGATGGGTCAATTCCTCTTTCAAAACGGAAAGATGAATCTGTATTTAATCCATGTCTTTTAGCAGCTTTTCTTACTACAACTGGGTCGAAGTAAGCACTTTCTAAAAAGATAGAGGTAGTATTCTCTGAAACAGAAGATTTTAAACCACCGAACACTCCAGCAAGACACATTGGACCATTCTCATCACAGATCATTAAGTCATTTTGGTCTAAGGTACGTTCCACACCATCTAAAGTGATGAACTTAGTTCCTTGTGGTAATGTTTTAACTTGGATTTTTCCTCCTTTGATTTTTGCTGCATCAAAAGCATGTAGAGGTTGGCCTAAATCGTGAAGTACATAGTTGGTAACATCCACAATATTGTTTTTTGGCGTAATTCCAATTGCTTTTAATCTATTTTGTAGCCACTCTGGAGATTCTTTTACCTCAATACCTGAGATAGTAACTCCACAGTAACGAGGTACTTTTTTGTAATCCTCTACGGTAACATCAATTTTTAAGGTACGTTGTTCTACTTTGAATTTACTTACAGAAGGAGTAATTAATTCTTGGTGTTGAATTTCGTTATTGGCGTTTTGTAAAAGACCAGCACGTAAATCACGAGCAACTCCCCAGTGACTCATAGCGTCAGAGCGGTTTGGTGTTAACCCAATTTCGAATACTTCATCTGTGGCAATGTTGAATACTTTAGCCATTGGAGTTCCAGGAGCAAGACTTGGGTCTAAAACCATAATTCCAGAGGAATCTTTTCCTACACCTAGTTCCACCTCAGAACAAATCATTCCAAAGCTTTCTTCAGAGCGAATTTTTCCTTTTTTAATTTGAAATGCGTTGCCATCTTGATCAAATAGCTCTGTACCAATGGTTGCTACAGGGACTTTTTGTCCTTGAGCTACATTTGGAGCACCACAAACTATTTGTACTGGCTCGCCCGTACCTAAATCAACTTTAGTTACATTTAATTTATCAGCGTTAGGATGTTTGGTACATGACAATACGTGTCCAACAACAACTCCTTTTAAACCACCTTTTAGGCTCTCGTAATGAGTAATACCCTCAACTTCAAGACCTAAGTCTGTTAAGATTTCTGAAGTTTGTTCTGGTGTAATGTCTAATTTTATGAATTGTTTTAACCAATTGTATGAAATATGCATTCGAATAATTTTTTTGAGTACGCAAATATAAGCATTGCGATAGTTTAAGGGAAATAAAAAGCGAAGATTTATGTGTATTTTATCTATCTGAGCAAGAAAAAATTACAAAAATTTATCTAGCGTTTTTTTATCAGGCAATAAGCAGGATGATTTTTTACCAAAAAGGCGGTATCTATTGTTTGCTACTACCTCATAAAGTCTGTCCATCCAGGATTGTGGAAATAAATTAGCAAGACAAACAATACGGTATATTCCTTTTAATTGGGCTGCTATATGTACAACTGCCTGGGATTTTATCCAATGTCCTTTGCCTGGTTGGTAAAAGACAATGCTATCCATAGCTAAAGGATTAATACCTAATTGTGTCAATAGTGTTTTACCTTTGTTGCTTTGTAAGGCTATAAATCGAAATTGATCCTTTTTATCAGCCTTTATAATGCGCTGTACAACACTATCACATAAATTGCAAACCCCATCAAAGAGTATTATACTTTTGTCTTGTGGTAATTCCATGGTTATTTTTTTCTTTCTACCATTTCAAGTTGATCTAAAGAAACCTTTGAGGTGAAGATACCGTAGTTTACTGTTGCTGTATTTTTTTCAATATTATCTATACTTCCAACAGCTCTTCCGTCTATCATTCTAACTCTATCTCCAACTTTTAAAGGAAACTTAGGTTTGTTTTGATCTTGTTGAACCTTCAGGATTTTTTCTTGTTTTTTCTGCTCTCGGATTTTTTCAATCTTCTTGTCTACCTCGGCTTGTATTGTTTTTTGTTCTATTTGTTTTTGTTTCTGCTCTTTTACAGTTTGTTGTTTTCGCTTTGAGTTTTCAATTTCAACTACTTTTAAAATTTCAGAGAAAAGAGATTTCTTGCTTTTATTATTAAAGTATTTTAAAGATAGGTCATCGATCTTTTGGCCTAAGTATACCAAACGTTGGTTGGCATCAAAGAGTTCTTGATAACGGTAAAGCTTATCTTGGATCTTTCCATTAATGTCCTGCATCTTTAAGCTTTCTTCTCTAGCTTTAGATTCCTCTTGTTTTAAATTATTGGAGGTTCTCTCTAATTTATGTCTTTCCTTTTGCAGATTCGCAATAGTTTTATCAAAGCGAACTTTGTCGGATTCTACTTTTTTCTTAGCCCTATTAATGAGACTAAAAGGAATACCATTTTTTTGAGCTACCTCAAAGGTAAACGAGCTACCTGCTTGACCAACATTTAATTTATATAAAGGCTCAAGGGTTCTTTCATCAAAGAGCATATTGGCATTGGTAGCATTGGGAAGCTCATCGGCAAGAATCTTTAAATTGGTATAGTGAGTGGTGATAATTCCAAAGGCATTTCTTTGGTAAAACTCCTCCAAAAACACCTCGGCTAAGGCACCTCCTAATTCGGGATCGGAACCTGTTCCAAATTCATCAATTAAAAACAAAGTGTTTTCATTACATTTCTTTAAAAAGTAATTCATGTTTTTTAATCGATAACTATAGGTACTTAAATGGTTCTCTATACTTTGGTTATCTCCAATGTCGGTAAGAATTCTATCGAATAAAAAAGTAGTACTTCTTTGATCCACTGGAATAAGTAAACCGGATTGTAGCATTAATTGTAAAAGACCAATGGTCTTTAAAGTAATACTCTTACCTCCGGCATTAGGTCCAGATATCACAATGATTCTACCCTGTTCGTCTAGCTGTATGGTCTGGGCAAAGGTTGGTTTGCGCTTTGCTTTATTGTTCAAAAGTAAGATAGGGTGGAAGGCCTCTTTGAAATACAATACTCTTTCGTTGTTAATATTTGGAAGTAAAGCATTTATTTTATTGGCATACTTGGCCTTAGCACTTGTGATGTCGATGTGAATCAAAAATGCTTTGTACTGCTTTAATACCTCTAAGAAAGGTCGTAGAGTATTGGTAAGGTGTTTTAAAATACGAACGATTTCTTCTCTTTCCTCGTACTCTAAATTATTTAATTCACGAGAGAAGTGAAGAGTTGCCTCTGGTTCAATATAAACTATACTACCTGTTTTACTTTGTCCAAGTACACTTCCTTTTACTTTTCTTCTGTGCATAGCTGTAACAGCTAATACACGGCGATTTTCCACTACGGTTTCTCGGATATCATCCAAATAACCAGCGTTGTTATATTGGGTTAGTGCAAAGCCAAAGCTTTGGTTTATTTTACCTCTTACAATATTGATGTTTCTGCGTATAGATTGTAAATCTACAGATGCATTGTCTTTTATTTCACCATATTTATCTATTACTTGATCAATGGCCTTTAGAATTTGCTTTTCTAATGCCAAAGGTGCTGCATCTTGATAAATATGAGGGTAATAGGTTTGGAATTTATTTAAAAATTCTATTAAAGTTAGGGTTGTCTCTACAAGAGAATATATTTTTTTAAAACTTGAGGCTTCTAAAAAACTATCTTCAATAGCTAGAAATTGAAGTTCATAATCAATACTGTCAAAGTAATGGTTAGGAATAATATTATTATTGGTGAAAGAAGAAACATACTCGGAGGTTTGCTTTAAAGCCTTCAAAGTATCTTCTTGGGTTTTAAAAGGTGTAATTAACATAGCGTCTTCTTTCCCTTGTTCTGTAACACAGTAATGGGAAACGCTTTGTAATACCGTTTCGAATTCTAAATCTTGTAATGTTTTTTTATTTATTGTTGCCATTGTTTAAAAAGGAAAATAAGTACAAAAGTACTACTATTTAAATAAAGATAAGGGGAATTTATAGCCTTTAAACCCCAAAAGTAGATAAACTAAGCAATAAAAAAGCAGGCATTGTAGTAGATAGGATAAAAAACTCCACAACAAAATTTTTCGCTGTGGAGTTTTCAAGTATGTTCTACCAATTATTTACGGTAGCCGAATAATTGTTTTTCTTTAATCATTTGTGCAATACCAATGGGTAGTTTGTTTTCCCATCCAGGTTTGTTTTCTTGTAGGAGCTTTAAAATATCCCTAGAGAAAACATCCAATGTTTGTGCTTCATAATTGCTGATATCTACAATTTGTTGATTCTTCTTGAAATACTTATACAGTTCTTTCACCGGTAAATCTACCTTTAGGTTAGTAGAGTCAATAATTTCTCCTTGATCGTTTTTCATAGGATAAAGGTAAATTTTCATTTGATTTCTAAAGAGCTTTCCTAACGCCTCTAGTATACCTCCAGAGAGGTTGGTATAGTATTTTTGTTCGAAAATATTTAAGATGCTACTTACTCCCATTGATAAAGCGATATGCTTATCGGTATATTGGGAAAAGTATTCTGGCAAACGGTAGTATTCTTGGAAATTGGAAATCATTACTGTTTGTCCTAAGGAACAAAGTAAATCTGCTCGATGTAAAAAGTCTGTTTCATCTAGGTGTCCTTGCATTAAAAGATTGGATAAAGTAATCTCGAAGATAACTGCAGTTTGATCCTCTTTTAAGTCGTTTTCTTGTTTAAACATTTCTAATGCATTGGTATACATATGCATGTTTACAATGGTTACTGGGCGGAAACTACCTCTTAGTGCTAAAATGTTTTTTCTAAATAAAACATTTGCAGGGAGTTGGCTCTTTCCATCAGGACCAAACATAACTGCGTCTGTCATTCCATTTTTTACCAAGAATAAACTCATTAATCGATTGTCTATTTTCTCAAACAAAGGGCCAGAGAAGTTAATGGTATCTATTTCTATTTGATCTTTATCTAAATGGTCATATAAACTATGTATTAGTTTTTTAGGATCGTGATTTTGATAAAAAGCTCCATAGATTAAGTTTACTCCAAGAATTCCCAAGGTTTCTTGTTGCAATCTAGAATCGGTTTCCTTGAATTGTATGTGTAGAATGATTTTACTATAAGGTTCATTGGCATTTGACTGAAACATAATTCCAATCCAACCATGGCCTTTGTTCTTTTTAGCATAATCAATAGTTGCTACTGTATTGGCATAGGAGAAAAAGGCCTTATTAGGGTTACTTTGTCTCACTAATCTTTCTTCTAATTTACGGGTTTCATACTCCAGCATCTTATCTAGTCTGCTTTCTGTAACATAGCGGCCATCTTTTTCTACGGAATAAATGGCGTCACTAAAAACCTTGTCATAAGCACTAATTGCCTTTGCCACAGTTTTAGAAGAACCACCAGCACGGAAAAAATGTCGCACTGTTTCTTGACCTGCACCAATTTCGGCAAATGTTCCATAAATATTGCTATTTAAATTAACCCTTAATGCTTTGTCCTGGATAGCAGGGTGATGCTCAATAATTCTATCGCCTTGTAATACTAAATCTTCTGCAAATTTTTCCATGTTTTAAGCTTTTTAAACAAACCTAATAAATATAGTACAACAAAAAAAGATAAAGCTTATTTTTGTAAAAAAAATAGTAAGTTGGAAGTATATTTTTTAGGTACTGGAACCTCTGTTGGCATTCCAGTTATTGGAATCGATCATCCGGTTGGTCGAAGTAAGAATCAAAAGGACAAGCGCTTGAGAAGTTCAATTTTAATTAAATGGGAGGATACAACCATTTTAATTGATTGTGGACCAGATTTTCGCCAGCAAATGCTAAAGGCCAAATGCAATAAAATAGATGCTATTTTATTTACCCACGAGCATGCGGATCACGTAGCTGGCTTGGACGAAATTAGAACACTTTGCTACCTTCATGGGCCAATGCCATTGTATGGTATGCCTAGGGTCTTAGATGCTCTTAAAAGACGTTATGAGTATATCTTTGCTACAGAGAATAGATATCCTGGAGCCCCACAAGTAGAACCAATTGCCTTGGAGGCTTTTCAAGAGTTTAAAATAGGGGATAAGTCCATTACTGCTTTGCCGATTTTACATGGTGATTTAGATATATTGGGATTTATTCTAGGGGACTTGGTTTATATAACCGATGCTAAATACGTGGACCAGGCTTGTATTGACAAAATAAGAGGCTGTAAAGTTTTAGTGGTAAATGCTTTGCGTATAAGTGAGCATCCAACCCATTTTAGTCTAGAACAAGCCTTGGAGTTTATTGAAAAAGTACAACCACAAAAGGCTTATTTGACCCATATTTCTCAAGATCTAGGTTTTCATGAAAAGGTGCAAAAAGTACTGCCGAAAGATGTATATTTGGCCTTTGATAATTTAAAAATTAATCTATAAATATTCCTATGAGAAATAAGGTGTTTTTCTATCTTTTCATGTTTTCTCTTTTAATCATCGTATTATTGTTTGCTAGCAATAATAATATGCGTAAAAGTGCTGATAAAAGGATAGATATTGCTCAAAAACGCATTGAAATTGTAAGAGATTCTTTACATCAGGTAGAAAAAGAATTAGATTTAGCTAATTATTTTGCCCTAGAAAACAATGCAGTAGCCCAGGAGTACTTCAACTATAAGACTATAGATAGTGATGTACAGAAAATAGAACAAGAAGTATTGGCTTTAAACCATAATGCCCAAGGAAATACTTTAGTCCCTTATGGGGTGATAGATGGATATAAGTGTATTATTAATAAGGTACAGTTTTTAAACCATCGATGGATGATTGCTGATTTTTATGCAGGAGATCAAAAAGGAGAAGTATTAATCCAATATTTTTTCCAAGATGGTAAACCTACAGAGTTTTCTACTATTCAAAGTGTATTGTATACCAAAAAATAGGTACTATTAAATTGCGACTTGATATGAAAAAAATAATTTATTTTTTACCCCTTGTTGCTATGTCTTTGTTTTCATGTGATTTTATCCTTAAACAGGAGAATAACATGGAGAATAATGCTTTAGTAATCGAGCAGGATTTAGAGGCTAATCTAGAGGCCGATCCAACGCAGTGTGCACCTGATCAAGGTTACTGCTATAGTCAAATTTTTGAGGATTGTATTCGACCTTTTGAAATTGGGTTTCGATTAACTCCAGTAGGAAATGTTACCCAAGAACAAATCGAAGAAGAAAACGATATAGAGCAAAATGGGATTAGCTGTTTTGTTGTAGTAAGTCCTAATAAGGATAAAGTTGAAATTTATTTGCCCAACCATGCAAAGGGAATTCTTTTGAATAAGCAAGAGCAAGACCTTTATACTAAAGACCAGTGGAAGTTTGAATTTAAGCCAGCAATGGTTTTAAGTTATAAGGATGAAGTTGTTTTTAAAGCAGCTGTAACTAGTGAGGCTTCCATTTATGGAGCAAAAGAAGAAGAGGTTATCTAAAATAAATTAGAAGTATAAAAAAAGAGTCAGTTTTAAACTGACTCTTTTTTTTTATAGAAATACTTAGTTTACACTAAGGTAAGTCGTGATCATTTTTGATTAAGAACTCTTTAAAATCTTGGAAGTTCATCGGATGTACCCCGTGTCCTACAGGATATTCTTTATACTGATGAAAGATATTTAATTTCTCTAAGATCGCAGGAGTTTGTTGTGCCCATTGTACTGGGATTACTTGATCCACGCTTCCATGAGAAGCAAATACTTTTAATCTAGAGAAATCATTGTTTTCAAAGCCACTCTTAATAATGTTTGCATTGAAATAACCACTTAATGCAACAATATTCTTTACTTTTTCTGGATAAGAAAGACCAACAGCATAGGATAAAATAGCACCTTGGCTAAATCCAACTAAGTTAACTCTTTTTTTATCGATAGGATATTTGATGCAAAGCTCTTCAATGAATTGAGCAATTAAGTCTCTAGAGGTAATAGCTTGCTGGTCATCAGAGAATTTATTGGCATCTTGGTCAAAGTGAATTGCATACCATGCATGTCCATATGGAGGCACAGGGTAAGGGGCTTGAGCCGATACAATAAAATACTCTTTTGGCAATTCTTGAGCAAAAGAAAATAAATCCTGTTCATTACTTCCATAACCATGTAGAAGTAAGATTAGCGGGTTTTCGTCCTTAATTACCTCAGGTTTTTGAACTAAGTAAGGAATTGATAAAGATGTTTCCATAATAATTTTTAAGCGGATAATTTGTCAAACCATTTTTGAAAGTATAGTCCCAGTTTTGGTACTACATTAATCTCTCCATTTACAGCTCCCGTAAAACTATATATCCACATTATAAAAAAGCAAAGCCAAAAAGGTATAGTCACCATCCATGAGTTTATGTTTCCAATGGTATAAGAGAACATAAAAAAGATAAGATGAAGGCCAAAAGCTTGCTTGATATAAAATCCGGCATATTTGTTTTTGGGATCCATATTCATAAAGATAGCAATAATACAACCAATAATGGTTAAATGAGCCGCAATAGCTATTTTTTTACCTGATTCAATTTCCTTATGACTAAAGGTTTTTAGCATTTTATATAGAATTTAATAAGTCTTTAGACCTAAAGATTAGTATTGTTACCGTTAATAACTCCATATACTTTACCTTGCATTGGAGCATTTAAAAAGATAGCATTCTTACTCTTAGATAGGATATCGTGTTTTGTAAACACCCATTGTCCATCAGGAGTGAATAAAGTTAGGTTGGCTTTTTCTCCTATAGCAATAGGCTGGGCCTGTAGAGTAAAGATGTCTCTAGCTTTTGTTAGCTTATCTACTATAACCTCTATTGGAAGAACAGTGGCCAAGGCGCCGAAAGTAGACTCAAGACCTATAGTTCCAAAAGAAGCTGCATCAAACTCTAATTTTTTATGTTCAATATCTAAAGGATTATGATCACTTGTGATACAATCAATAGTATTGTCTAATACACCTTGAATCAAAGCCTGTGTAGTTGCTTTGTCTCTTAAAGGAGGTAATACCTTAAAGCATGTATCGAATTGTTCTAATGCGCTATCATCTAATACTAAGTGATGGGCAGCAACACTACAAGTAACTTGAAGTCCTTTAGCTTTAGCTTGACGAATTAATTCTAAAGACTCTATAGTAGAAATAGTAGGTAAGTGTAATCTACCACCTGTATACTGTAAAAGGTAAAGGTTTCTAGCTACATGAATTTCTTCTGCTAATTTGGCAATTGGTTTTAAACCCAATTGTGTAGCTTGTACTCCTTCGTTAGCCACTCCTTTTCCTGCTATATTATTATCTTGGCAAAAAGCAATAACTAAAGCATCAAAGTCTTGGGTATATTGAAGGGCAAGTTTTAAAACATTAGCATTGGAGATGGATTTTTTGTAATCTCCAAAAGCTATAGCCCCTGCATTTTTCATGTCAAATAACTCTGTAAGATCACTTCCTTGGCTATTAATAGTTAATGCACCAATAGGGAAGAGTTCGCAAACACTACCTAAAGCTTGGTTTTTTACAAAGTTAACCATTGCCTTGTTTTGGGTAATAGGGTTGTTGTTTGGCTCAAGTGCAACTTGGGTAAAACCACTTTTAGCGGCTACTTGTAGACCATGTTCAATGGTTTCTCTTTCCTCATAACCTGGCTCTGCAAAACATACAGAAGAATCAAACCAACCTTGAGAAATATGTAAATTCTCTAGCTCGATCACTGTATCTGTTTCACTAGGGGTAATGGAAGTGGCGATAGAAGATATCGTTCCATTTTCAATTTTAATATCTACGATCTGATTGTTAAATGGGCTTTGTGGATCTACCACTTTTGCAGACTTTAAAAGGATATTCATCGGTGCAGAATAATTTTAAATTAAGATGTGTTGTTATGTAGTGCAAAAATACTTTTATTTTAAAATAATAAAAAGTCTTTGCCCTAGTAATATGTAAAAAAAATACATCCTTTTAATGGGATGTATTCCTTTTGTTATCAACTATAATTTGAGAATTGCTAAAGCAATCATTTAAGGCTTGGTAGATTTGAAAATCTGTAGCTGTATAAATAAATTTATCTGTGTAATTACAATTCTGTAAAGAAGTCACTATATCTTCCCTTGTTATATCTAATAAACCACAAACTATCTCACGGTCATATCTAGATTGCATCAAAGTAACCATATTGGTATCTTCTTTTATTGTTTCAATCTTTTTAAGCTTAGAGGCTCTAGATTTAAACAAATTATACACAGCATCAACAGGGGAGAAGAAGGTTCCAATTGCAGTACCATAATAAGGAGTTTGGTTTCTTCTATAGAAGTTAAACTCCATTTTATCGTTTAAGGCAATTAATTTAGTGTCTACTTCTAAATAACCTGTAAGGGTATATTTTTGAATATAGATTTCCTCTAACTCCGTACTTTGCTCTGTTAAATATACCTTTAGGAATTCGTTATTAAGCCAGTCATTGGTAACTTTTAGCTTAATAGGAATATAGCCTGGATAAGATACGTGGATAGAATCATTGATATCTGCCTCTAAGGCAAATGTACCATCCCTTTTGCTAATAGTTCCCTTTACCTTTGTGACGTTTATAATATTAACATCATCCACTGGTAGAAAAGACTTGTCATTAACAACTGTACCTTGTACTTTATTAATTTGCTGGGCTTGTAGGTGAAAAGCGGAACAAATTAAAAACAAAAAAACTGTAAAATTTCTCATACTTTTAAGATTGCTTAAAAATAAAGGATATTTTACAGTTTTTCATATTATTTCGGAAAAATTAACAAATTAGTTTCTTCTAGGTCTTCTAGATGGTCCTGCTTCGCTACTTCTTCTCTCAGAGCTTCTCTCATTACGAGGAGATCTTTCTCTATCTGATGATCTTCCACGGTCAAAGCTATTTCTATCTCTGTCAAAACGTTTTCTTTCTCCAGCGAATGAACCTCTTCTTTCTCCACCGCGATCGTTTCTGTTGAAACCACCACTTCTGCGACCATTATGATCACGACGAGAATTGTTTCTTCCACCATCATTGTTAGAGATCTCAACATTTACTCTTCTTCCTTCGTAAGTTTCGTTGTTTAAGATATTAACTACTTTTTCAGCATGTTCTGCCTCAATATTAAAGAAAGAGAATCCGTCTTTAACATCTACTTTGAATAAGTCGTCACGTCCTAATTCTAATGTTTCTCTTAAGTAATCCTTAAGGCTCATCCAGTCTAGGTTATCTTTAGCACCTAAGTTAATAAAGAAACGTACTGCTCCATCAGAAGGTAGTTCATTTGTTGAAGTTGAACGACCTGCAGAAACAGCTGTTAAATTATTAGAAGGTTTTTGGTAGTATTCTAAGAATTTGTTGAACTCTACAGAAATCACTTTTTTAATGATTTCTTCTTTGTCAAAAGAAGAAAGTTGCTCCATAATTGCCGGAACGTATTGTTCGATTTCTGGATTTACCTCTGCTTCTTTAATTTTGTTAGCTAAGTGGTATAATTGAATCTCACAAATCTCAATTCCTGTAGGAATAGTTTTTTGCTCAAACTTTTGTTTGATAATGCGTTCGATTTGTTGGATTTTTCTTTGCTCACTTTTTGTTGCAATTACAAGAGAAACTCCTTTTTTACCAGCACGACCTGTACGACCGCTTCGGTGAGTATAAGTTTCAATTTCATCTGGTAATTGGTAGTTAATTACGTGAGTAATATCATCAACGTCAATACCACGTGCTGCTACGTCAGTAGCAACAAGCATTTGAATTTGTTTGTTTCTAAATGATTTCATTACACCATCACGTTGAGCTTGAGATAAGTCTCCGTGCAAAGCAGCTGCGTTGTAACCATCTTCGATTAGTTTTTCAGCAATTGCTTGGGTGTCTCTTTTTGTTCTACAGAAAACTACAGAAAAGATATCTGGGTTCACATCTGCTAAACGCTTAAGAGCTAAATAGCGGTCTCTTCCACCAACTAAGTAATACTCGTGCGTAATAGTAGTAGACCCTTGGTTTTTGTGTCCTACTGTAATTTCCTCTGGTTGATTCATGAATTCCTTAGCAATACTTGCTACTTCAGCAGGCATTGTTGCAGAAAACAACCATGTGTTTTTTTCTTCTGGTGTATCAGCTAAAATGTTTCTGATATCGTCATAGAAGCCCATGTTAAGCATTTCATCTGCCTCATCTAAAACACAGAATTCGATATGTTTAATATTAACCATACCTCTGTTAATCATATCTTGCATTCTACCTGGAGTAGCAACAATGATATGAGCTCCGCGTTTTATTTCTCTTGCTTGTTCTGAGATGCTTGCACCTCCATAAACAGCAACAGTGTGTAGGCCTTTTACGTACTTAGAGTACTGTTTCAATTCGTTTGCGATTTGCAAACATAACTCTCTAGTTGGCGATAAGATAAGACCTTGAGTATGTTTTTTACTCACGTCTATCTTCTGGATCAAAGGAAAACCAAAAGCTGCAGTTTTCCCAGTCCCCGTTTGGGCTAACGCAACAATATCGGTGTTTTTTTCTAATAGTAAAGGAATCGCCTTTTGCTGGATTTCTGATGGACTTGTAAACCCTAAATCATTAATCGCTGATAAAAGTGATTCGTTTAATCCTAATTGTTCGAAATTGTTCATATATATTTTAAAATAGCCACAAATGTACAACTAAAATAGTTAACCCTCTAATTTAATGAAATAAAATATTCGAAAAATCATAAATTTATGATTTTATTAGCAATTTTCTAAAAAACTAAGTAGTTTTTCTACAGCTTTAGCACGATGAGAGATTGTGTTTTTAAGCTCCATGTCCATTTGAGCAAATGTTTTGTCGTATCCCTCTGGCTTGAAAATAGGGTCATATCCAAAGCCTTGGTCACCAGTTTTTTCTTGGGTGATTTCTCCCTCAATTATACCTGTGAAATGATGGGTTTCTCCCTTATAATGTAAAGTGATAACTGTTTTAAAGTTGGCCTTTCTATTGGTAGCACCCTGCATATTGGTTAATACCTTATCCATATTGTTATCATCATTCTTTGGTTCACCTGCATATCTAGCCGAATATACACCAGGTTGTTTGTCTAAATAATCAATTTCCAGTCCTGAATCATCTGCAAAGCAATCGTATCCGTAATGTCTTTTGATAAAGTTAGCCTTTAAAAGTGCGTTACCTTCAATGGTATCAGCAGTTTCAGGAATATCTACTTCACAGCCAATATCGCGAAGACTCAGGATTTCAATATCATTGGGTAAAAGTTTTTTAATCTCTTTAATTTTATTTTGATTATTCGAGGCAAATACTAATTTTCTCATGGTTTAGCTAATGTAATTCCAGATGGTTGTTTTTTTATCTAGATGGTTAAGTTTATTTTTTATTCCTTTATGTTGTGGATTCTCTAAAGTAGGGTCTTGGGTTAGAATGGAAATTGCTTGCTCTCTAGCATATTGTAAAATCTCTTGATCTTTTACTAAATCTGCTATCCTTAGTGGAGTGGTACCACTTTGTTGTTTTCCCATTAAGTTTCCAGGACCTCGAAGTTTTAGGTCAACTTCCGATATGACAAAACCATCGTTGCTATCGCACATGGTTTGCATTCTAATTTTGGAGTCATTACTCAATTTGTCGCCTGTCATTAATATACAATAGCTTTGTTCTGCACCTCGACCAACTCGACCTCTTAATTGATGCAGTTGTGAAAGGCCAAATCTCTCCGCGCTTTCAATAACCATTACAGAGGCATTAGGTACGTTAACTCCCACCTCAATTACTGTAGTGGCTACCATTATATTTGTTTTTCCTTGGGCAAATCGCTGCATCTCGGTTTCTTTTTCCTGAGGTGTCATTTGACCATGCACTATACTTACACTATACTCTGGTAAAGGAAAGTCTCTAGAGATTCCTTCAAAACCTTCCATAAGGTTTTTATAATCCAAGGATTCACTCTCCTCAATTAAAGGATATACAATATAGACTTGCCTACCTTTGGCAATTTCTTGGCGAAGAAATTGCCATAATGCTAAGCGTTTATTTTCATAATAATGGTTGGTTTGAATAGGTTTTCTTCCTGGAGGTAGTTCATCTATTACAGATACATCTAAATCCCCATATAGTGTCATAGCTAAAGTACGAGGAATAGGGGTAGCTGTCATTACTAATATATGAGGCGGTAAGGTGTTTTTTAACCATAATTTTGAGCGCTGCTCTACTCCGAACCTATGTTGTTCGTCAATTATTGCAAGACCTAGGTTTTTAAAAATCACTTTGTCCTCAAACAAAGCATGTGTACCAATTAAGATATCTATCTCTCCGGATTCTAATTCCTTGTGTAGCTCTCTTCTTTGGGCTGCTTTGGTGGAACCTGTTAAAAGCTGAATATTTAAACCTAGTGGTTTAGCTAATTCGCATATACCCACATAGTGTTGTGTGGCTAATATTTCAGTTGGTGCTACTATACAGGCTTGGAAATTATTATCAATTGCCAATAAGCAACTCATAAAAGCTACAATAGTTTTTCCAGAACCAACATCTCCTTGTAATAATCGATTCATTTGAGCTTGCTGGCCCATGTCCTGTCTAATTTCCTTGATTACTCTTTTTTGAGCCCCTGTTAACGGGAAAGGTAAATGATGATGGAAAAAATCTAAAAAGTTCTCTCCAACTTTGGAGAAGGGGTAGCCTTGAATTTTGCCTTTTCGAGCTATGTTTTTAATTAAAAGCTGCATTTGTATATAAAAGAGCTCCTCAAACTTCAAGCGAAATTGCGCTTTATATAAGTGATCCATATCTTTTGGAAAATGGATTTGTATTAAAGCTTGATCTAAAGGCATCAGTCCTAACTTATGACTAAGTTCAATAGGTAGAGAGTCTTTTAAATAGGTATGAGTTTGTTGTAAAAGGTTATCCATCATTTTTAAAATAGCCTTATTGGAGATTCTAGCTCCAAGCTTTTCTGTAGATGGATAAATACCGACCATGGATTTTACACTAGATTTTTGAAAGTCTGCTAATAGTTCCATCTCTGGATGGGCCATAGAAAAACTAAAGTTAAAACTGGTAACTTTTCCAAAAATAACATAAGGAGTATTTAACTCTAAGGAGTCTTGTATCCATTTATAACCTTGGAACCAAATAAGTTCCATTTGTCCAGTGTCATCCCTAAAGGTGGCTACAAGTCGTTTTCTTTTACCTTGCTCTACTATTTTAATATGGGTAATTCTACCAATTATTTGTATCTCTCCATTTGTGGTAGAGAGTTCATTAATGGTATAAAATCTCGATCGATCAATATAGCGATTAGGGTAAAGACTCAATAGGTCACTATAGGTAAATATTCCCAATTCTTTTTTTAGTAGCTCAGCGCGTTGAGGTCCAACGCCTTTGAGGTATTCAATTGGGGTATCTAAAGGATTATTGTGCATGTTAATTTTGTATATGACACCACTAAGATAATATTTTTATAGTATAATAAAATAGGCTAGGGGTCATAATTACTACTTCTAAAGAGAAGGGTGTTTTATATACAATGCTAAGTGATTGATTAAATGGGGAAAGTAGGTCTTTATATTGTTTGCTATAATTTATAGCAATTTGACCTTAAAACAAAAGCCCCTGCTTTTAGCAAGGGCTTTTATAATATGGATTAGCAAAATAGAACTATTGGTTCACTTTTGTTATATTTTTTAAAAGAGCTTTATCTTGGTAGTTTACCATTTCTAAAATCAAAGGTTCATTATTAGTGTTTTTTCCTTTAATTATATACACTACACCATTTTCAAACTTATGTTTGCTATTAGAAAAATCTACTTTTCCATAGGTTAGAGTACGTCTAACATCTTCTTCATTCATCCAGCCTTGGGCTAAAATAACTTCTGCTTCTTCTGAATAAGTAATAGGTTTGTTTCTAATGTCTTTTAAAACACGACAATTGGGAAAGTAGCAAAATTCTGTTTTCTTTTGTCCAAAGAAAAAGAATAAAAACATACAGCCTATTAAGATACCAAAAAGGTAATATGCTAAACGTTGGGTAAATTTCATTTCGATTGTATTTTGTGCAAAAATACTAAATGAAAAGTGTAAAACTAATCATTTATCAAAATTTTAAAAGCTGAAGAGCAATAGGTCTTTGTATTCTAGATTAAACCACTTAGCTACACTTTGATTAGTAATTAGTCCTTTATAGCAGTAGATACCTGTTTTAATAGGAGAGTTGTTATGTAAAGCACCTTTTATTTCCCCATTTTGAGCATATTCTATTAATAAAGGGGTTAGAATATTACTCATTGCTTGTGAGGCAGTTTTACTATATCTAGAAGTAATATTGGGCACTCCATAATGGATTACTCCATTTTTCACCACAATAGGGTTTTCATGAGTGGTTAGTTCTGAGGTTTCAAAACACCCACCATTATCAATAGAAACATCAATAATCACCGAGCCTTGTTTCATGTTTTCTACCATGGTTTTATTTACCACAATTGGCGATCGGTTAGTGCCTCTGATTGCTCCAATAGCTACATCACAACGCATAAGTGCCTTTAAAAGGAGCTTGTCGTGTAAAGTAGAGGTGGTAATTAAACTAGGTAGGTTGTTTTGTAAACGCCTTAGACGTTGTAATGAGTTGTCAAATACTTTGACATTTGCTCCTAGTCCAAGTGCTGTTTTTGCAGCAAACTCTGCTACTATACCTGCTCCTAGAATGACTACTTCCGTTGGGAAAACTCCTGTAATATTACCAAATAAAAGACCTTTACCATTATTGGTAGTTGTCATTAATTCAGAAGCAATAAGAACAGAGGACACTCCCGCTATTTCACTAAGAGAAGACGAGGCAATATAGGTACCATTGTTATCTTGAATGAAATCCAAAGCGATAGCCGATATTTTCTTCTTTGCTAATGCTTGAAAATAGGAGGTGTCTAGTGTTTTTAATTGTATAGAAGACCAAATAGTGGTATTTGGTGCAATGTGTTTAATTTGTTCTAAAGTCGGCGGGGTTACCATTACTAAAGTAGGGCATGCTAATACCTTTTTACTATCTTGAGTAATTTCAGCGCCGGCTTTACTGTATTCTAAATCGGAGTAATTTGCCCCTATGCCTGCTTGAGACTCTACTATGATACTATGACCATGGTTAACAAGAGTTTGTACTGCCTCAGGGGTGATACATACTCTTTTATCCTTGGAAAGTTGTTCTTTAGGAATGCCTATAAGTAATTCACTTTGTGATTTATGTATGAAAAGACGTTCTTCCTGTGGAATTAGATCTCTTTTAGAAAAAGGGGTAGTTACAGACATAGGGATATTTATTTAAAAATTTTCAAGCAATAGTTTTCTTGAGCCTTCTGGTGTTAGGCTTAGCTGAATTCTAGCATGTTTCTCTGGAATTATGGTAGGAGTTTTCTCAGGCCATTCAATAAAACACCATGCTCCAGAATCTAGGTACTCTTCCATACCCATATCATAAGCTTCTTCTTCTTGTTCTAATCTATATAAATCAAAGTGATATATGGTATTGGATTTATCTTGACTATGGTATTGGTTTACAATAGAAAAAGTTGGGCTACTAGTAGGTTCCGTTACTCCTAATTCTTTACATAAAGCTTTAATAAAGGTTGTTTTTCCTGCTCCCATTGGTGCGTCGAAAATTACTATTTTGTGCTCTAAGTTTTGTAGTACTTCACGAGCAGTTTGTTCAATATCTTGTAAATTAAAGATAATTTCCATTTTATTTAGGGTTTAAAATAATAAAGGGCACGATTAATTCTTCTAAAGAAATCCCACCATGTTGATAGGTGTTTTTAAAATAGGAAGCATAATAATTAAAATTATTTTGGTATGCTAAAAAGTAATCGCTTTTTGCAAAAATAAAGGAACTGCTTAAATTAATACTAGGTAGTTGGATATTTTTAGGATTTTTTACCGCATAAACATCTTTGGAGTCATAGGATAGGGATTTTCCTGTCTTATATCTTAAATTTAAACTAGTGTTTTTATCTCCAATAACCTTTGAAGGGTTTTTGCAATTGATTGTACCATGATCGGTGGTGATAATCAATTTGTAACCGGCATGTTGCGCTTGTTGGATAATCTCCAATAGAGGAGAGTTTTTAAACCAACTCAATGTTAAGGAACGGTAAGCCTTATCATTAGAGGCCAGTTCTTTAATTACTTCCATTTCCGTTTTAGCATGGGAAAGCATATCTACGAAATTATATACAATTGTAATTAATTTGTTGTCTTTTAGACTTTTTAAGCTATCCGCTAATTTTTTTCCATCTTTATGATTGGTAATTTTATAGTATTGGTTTTTGATATCAAGACGTAACCTTTTTAGTTGTTCTTGAAGGAATTCTTCTTCAAATAGATTTTTTCCGCCTTCATCTGTATCGTTCTTCCAATATTGAGGTAATTGCTCGCTCATTTGTAAGGGGGTTAAGCCTGAGAAGATAGCATTCCTAGCATATTGTGTAGCAGAAGGTAAAATCGAAAAAAAGCTATGTTGTTCTTGGGTTTTATAATGATTGTTCACTATAGGTTCAAAAGCTAGCCACTGGTCATAGCGTAGATTGTCAATGACCATAAATAGTACTTTGGAATCCTGTTTTTTTAGTTCTGGTGCAACCCATTTTCTAAAGATTTGATGAGAAAATACAGGGCTATCATCTGGATTGTTTATCCAATGAGCATAGTTTTTCTCTACAAATTTACCAAATAGGTTATTGGCCTCTTGACGTTGGCCTTCTAATATATCTACTAGATTCTGATCCTCAATATCTTCAAGTTTTTGTTCCCAAAAAAGCAATTTCTTATAAATAGAAATCCAATCTTGATAGGACCTAGCTTCCATTAGGTCTAAGGAAATATTTCGAAACTCTCTTTGGTAACTCACCGTTGACTTCTCTGAAATCAATCGCGAATCCTCTAAATTTTTTTTCAAACTTAGAAGGATTTGGTGTGGATTTACCGGTTTTATAAGGTAATCGGATATTTTTGCACCAATAGCCTCCTCCATAATAGATTCTTCTTCACTTTTAGTGATCATTATAATAGGAGTGGTGTTTTTTATGCTTTTTATCTCCGCTAATGTTTCAAGTCCCGATAAACCAGGCATATTCTCATCTAAAAAAACAATGTCATAGGAGTTGTTTTTAAATAGTTCGATAGCGTCTTGTCCATTGGTTGAGGTAGTTACAAGATAGTTTTTCTTTTCTAAAAATAATATGTGAGGTTTTAGTAAGTCTATTTCGTCATCCACCCATAGGATGTTAATTTTACTCATGCTTTTGTAGATTAGCTTATTTTTTAGTCAAAAATAACATGTTTATAAAAATAAGTAGTTATAAATATAACAATGTATTTTCGTATTACAATACTTAACGATATTTTTGTTATCGTATTGTAAAAAAACTAAAAATGTATTATTCCTTTATAGTGCCGGTTTATAACCGCCCTTTAGAGATCGATGAGCTTTTACATAGCTTAACCCAGCAAAACTTTAAAGGAGAATTTGAAGTAGTAATTGTAGAGGATGGTTCTAAAATTTCATCAGAAGAAGTGGTGAAAAAATATGCCGAAAAATTAGATATAAGCTATTATTATAAAGCCAATTCTGGACCTGGTGATTCTAGAAATTATGGTATGCAAAAAGCCAAAGGAGATTATTTCATTATACTAGATTCGGATTGTATTATACCGGAAAATTATTTGGAGGAAGTTCAAGGGTACTTGCAGCAGAAATACGTGGATTGCTTTGGTGGACCAGATGCAGCCTTGTCTAGTTTTTCAAACGTACAAAAGGCTATTAATTTCAGTATGACTTCTATTCTTACTACAGGTGGTATTCGAGGTGCTAGTCAGAGAATTGGTAAATTTCAACCAAGGAGTTTTAATATGGGTATTTCTAAAAAAGCTTTCCTGAGAAGTAATGGTTTTGGAAAAATCCATCCAGGGGAAGACCCAGATTTAGCGATTCGTTTGTGGAACTTGGGATTTGAATCTGAGTTGTTTCCCAAAGCCTTTGTATACCATAAACGAAGAATTGATTGGTCTAAATTTTATATCCAGGTAAATAAATTCGGAAAAGCACGTCCAATTTTGAATAAACGTTATCCTTTATATGACAAAATTACCTATTGGTTTCCACTTGTATTCACATTTGGGCTAATTTGTAGTTTATTTTCTATGTTTTTAGGATTTTATTTCCCCATTTTGTGTTATGTACTTTATTTATTGCTTATTTTTATCAGCGCAAGCATAAAGGAAAAAAACCTAGGAATAGGCTTTTTGGCCGTTTTAGCTACACTAGTGCAATTTTATGGTTATGCCAAGGGTTTTGCTATAGGATATTATAAGATTTTTATTCTTAAAAAGAAGCCAGAGATTGCCATGCCAGAGATGTTTTTTAAATAAAAGAGAATGAAAACTAAAATAGTAGGATTAACTGGAGGAATAGGTAGTGGTAAGACCACGGTTGCTAAGCTTTTTATGGATCATGGGGTACCAGTCTATATTTCAGATGATAGAGCTAAGGATATAATGGAGTCTAGTACGGTTGCTACTTTGGTACAAGAAGCCTTTGAGCAAAACGTATTAGACGACAACGGTAAATTAGACCGCCAAATTATCCGTAATTTGGTATTTGAGGATAAGGTTTTACTAGAAAAGTTAAATAATATTGTACATCCTTTAGTAAAAGAAGATTTTTTAAAATGGGTGGACTCTCATAAAGATCAAAGTTTTGTCTTGAAGGAGTCTGCAATTTTGTTTGAGAAGCAATTACATAAGGATTGTGATATGGTAATTTTAGTGGTTGCACCCGAAGAAGTACGTATTCAAAGAGTTATGAAAAGGGACAAAGTCTCTAGTGACAATATTCGACAAATTATGAATAATCAGTTAGAAGATGTGAGTAAAATCCCATTAAGTGATTATATTATTGAGAATGTTGATATAAATTTAGTAAAAGAACAAGTAAAATGTATTGTAAATCGTATTAAAAATGAAGATGTTTCATTTTGATTGGTTAATTTTATGTTAATTGATATATTAGATATTTATTTTAATGTTAATTTTGAAGTTTGATGAATAAGATAAAGTTTCGTTTGTTAGTAGCTATCATGAGTTTTTCCTTGATAGGTATTATAGTAGTTCAGCTATATTGGATCATAAGCTCCTATAATAACAATGAAGAACAGTTTAAATACCATGTTCAACAGGTTATAGGAAATGTGGCCAATACCATTCAGCAAAATGAGGCTACTGAATTCTATAAGCTATATAACGAACTAAAAGATAGTATTGGAACAGCTCCCAAGCAAAGTGAGTTAAAACAATACTTGATTGTGGAGAGGAATCCGGCTACCAATGAGCAGGTCTTTTATTCAAATACTCTAATTTTAGAGGATTATAATATAAAGAGCTCGCTTTTTGATAAAAAGGCTTCGGATAGTTTGAAAATTAAAAATCTGGTTTCTAAACGAAAAACAGAGATTTATAAAGGAGATGGTTTCGACCAAAATTCCTTACAGCAAAACTATCCTGATGAGATTACCGAGCAAACAGGAAATTTAGATATTTTAGATAAAGCTCAGTTTGAGATTTATTTTAAAGATATAGTTGCCCTTAGAAGTATAGATGAAAGGATTTCAAAAGAACTCTTGCAAGAGTTGTTACAAAATGAATTACATCAATATGGAGTGAATGCGAAATTTGAATTTGGTGTTTACAATAAAGGTTTAGCAACAAAAATAAAGTCAGAAGACTTTGTTTATGAAGAAGGTTCCTCCTATGGAGTACCAATTCTAATGGATAACCAAGGAAAAAGTAAATATCAATTGTATATTACTTTTCCTGAGAAAAGTAAATATCTTTTCTCTTCTTTAATTGGAATCACCTTCTTATCTATCTTGTTTACGGTAGTGATTATTGCAGCTTATTTAAGTGCTATTAATCAGCTTATTACTCAAAAAGCTATTTCAGAAATTAAAACGGATTTCATCAACAATATGACCCATGAGTTTAAGACACCTATTGCTACAATTAATTTAGCTTTAGATGCCATACGAAACCCAAAAGTCATAGGTGATCCAGAAAAAGTGGAGAGATATCTACGCATGATAAGAGAAGAAAATAAACGAATGCATGCCCAGGTTGAAAACGTCTTGCAGATTTCTAAATTAGAAAGAAGAGAGTTTGATGTAGAAAAAGAGCCAGTGGATGTTCATGAGATTATAGAAAATGCAGTAGATCATGTAGGGTTAATAGTGCAGGATAGAGGAGGAGAAATAAATCTTCATTTAGATGCAAGAAGAACCGATGTTCTAGGCAATAACTTCCACCTAACAAGCGTTATAGTTAATATACTAGATAATGCAATTAAGTACTCTTCAGAACATCCAGTTATTGAAGTAAGTACGGAAAATGTCAAAGATTTTATATTAATTAAAATCAAAGATAACGGGGTGGGAATGAGCAAAAATGCACAAAAGAGAATTTTTGATAAATTCTATCGCGAGCATACAGGAGATTTACACAATGTGAAAGGACATGGTTTAGGTCTAGCTTATGTGCAGCAAATTGTTGAGGTACTGAATTCTCAAGTTTACGTAGAGAGTGAAAAAGGAAAAGGAAGTACTTTCATCATTAAAATGCCATTAATAAATTAATTATATATAACATGGAAACAACAAACAACAAAAAAATTCTATTAGTTGAGGATGATCCAAACTTCGGAGCTATCTTAAAAGATTATTTAGCCATTAATGATTTTGAGGTTACTTTAGCAAAGAACGGTATGGAAGGGTTTGAGAAATTCAAACGCGATACTTACAACTTATGTATTTTAGACGTAATGATGCCTTATAAAGATGGGTTTACTCTAGCCAAGGAGATCCGTGATAAAAATAAGGAAGTGCCTATTATTTTCTTGACAGCCAAGTCAATGAAAGAGGACGTTTTAAAAGGATATAAAGTAGGAGCGGATGATTATCTAAATAAACCGTTTGACTCTGAAGTATTACTTATGAAAATTAAAGCCATCATTCATAGAAAATCTTCAGAAATTAAAACAGATAACACTAAATTTGAATTCCAAATTGGAAAATTCCATTTAAATTCAAAACTTAGATTCTTAACTTTTGAGAATGACGAGCCAATTAAACTTTCTCCAAAAGAAAACGAATTATTAAAAATGTTAGCTATTTACGAGAATGACTTAATGCCACGTGAGGTAGCTTTAACTAAGATTTGGAGAGATGATAACTACTTTACTTCTCGTAGTATGGACGTTTACATCGCTAAATTAAGAAAGTACCTTAAACAAGACGAGAGTGTTGAGATTTTAAACATTCACGGTGAAGGATTCCGTTTAGTGGTAAAAGATAAAGAAGAATTAAAATAATTCTTTCTTTAAAAGATAGACAGATATAAATTGCTTTGCTTAAAATAGGAGCAAAGAAGTTATCTAAACAATAGAGAAAACGCTTATAAGTTAAACTTATAAGCGTTTTTTAATTAGTATATCTTGAAAACAGCGGTATAATAAAGGACTTATTTTTATTCTGTAGCTCTAAATGCGATAGGTAAAAAGAATTCGCTAGCTACTGCTTGTCCATTTTCAATTTTCGGATTCCAGTTAGGCATTTGTTTCAAACTTTGTATAGCTTGTGAAGCTAAGGCATCATTTGTAGGGTTTATACTAGAAATATTAGTTACCTCTCCATTTGCTTCTACAGTAAATTTTAGTATTATTCTCTGGGGACCATTCTTTAGATCATACTCTATGTTTTGCATAAGTAAATTACGAAACTCTTGCATTCCACCAGGAAAACTAGGATTTTGATCACCTTGATTAAGGGTTGGAATAACTAATTCTGGGCTAGGTTGAGCTAGTATACTTAAGCAAGTTAGTGGCATAGCAATTGCAAAGGCTAAAGTAATTAGCCATTTGCCTTTAAACGGCTTTTTGTTATTAAAGATCATATTTATGCGTTTTTTGGTTAATCGGAAGTAAAAGGAGCTACACAATTGGCTATGTCTATTTGTCGAGCTTTGTTGTAATAATAGCTCAAGATATTGCTGGGTCAATTGCTTATCCTTGCTAAATGGAGCATCGGCTAAAAACTCATGATTTAAAGTAATTGCTCTTTGGTATAAATAAAAAAGTGGGTTTAACCAAAATAAAGCCTTTAATAGGTTTATTATTATGATATCAACAGTGTGTTTTTGCTTAACATGCTCTAGCTCATGTTGTATAATTGGATTATTCCAGTTAAGTTCAATATCTAGTGGGAGATAAATTGTGGAGTAAAAGCTAAATGGGCTCTGAATTTGATTGGATATTGCAAATCGTTGACCTTTTAAGTAGACGATGGTACTCTTATTAGAGAGTTGGATTAAATGATAGATCTGATATGCTAAATTACAAAGTAAAATAGCACTTATAAGTACATATCCCCATAGTACAATACTATCTAAAGGGAAACTAGCAGTTTGCCTAGTGCTTAAAGGTGTCAAACTAAGGTAGGTTATCTCTTGTAATACTTCACTAGAAAGGGGAGTATTTATTTGTAAAGGGATAATAAACCATGGGCCAATTAAGGCTATAACAAGGGAGCTTAACAAATAATACCTTTTGAAGGTATGTATTGGTTTATTTTCTAAAAACAGGTAGTACATTACTAAAAATACTAAAAGTAGTAGGGTTGACTTTATCCAATATACAATCATGGCTTTTGATCTTTAAGTTGTTGCTGTATGATTTTTTCCAACTCTTGGAGCTCTTGGGTACTAAGTTTATTTTTTTTTGTAAAAAAACTCGCTAAGTTTAAGAACGAATCTTTAAAGTGGTTTTTAACTAGTTGGCTTAAATGCACTTCAAAGTAATCCTCTTTTTTAATTAAAGGGGTATACTCCCTAGATGTACCATTGGTAATATAGGTGATAAAACCTTTTTCATTTAATCGCTTAAGTAGGGTAGATATAGTGGTTGGGGCTGGTTTAGGGTTTGGATATTTACTTACAATGTCTTTGGTGTAAGCAGTTTTTAACTCCCATATGTATTGCATTAGTTGTTCTTCACTTGGTGGTAACTTGATCATTATGTACTATATTTTGTTGTTCTAATTTGCCTTGTTTATAATAGTTGGTTTGTATTAATTCTCCTTTAGTATTATAAAGGAACCATATTCCCTGGTAGTAAAACCTGGATTGGGGGCCAATATGGCTAAAAAACCCTTGACCTTTGCGTTCTATTTTTCCATTGGGGTGATAATAATAGATGAGGACTTTGTTTTTTATAAAGCGCTCTTTTTTAACTAGCTTATTATTATGCTTTGTCTTCCAAGTGCCTTTTTGTTCTCCCTTTTTGTCATATCTTCCTTTTATAATTTCGCTTAAATCAGGACTTAAGGTACTTTGGTAAACCCACTTTCCTTTTTTTTGGATGCCATCTTTTTGATTAATAGCACAGCTTTGTAAAAAGAGTACAACTATACTAAAAAAAATAAATCTAAATGTTTTCATATCTATGTTTGTAGTTGTTGTTCTACAAATATAGAATAAAAATAAATATAAGATATGAAATTGTATGTTATTTTAAACTTATACTTGTTATGTGATGGATAGTTTTGCATTAAACTAGATGTGGCAAGGTTTTCTAATAGTTTTGCAATTGTAATTTTAAAGTTTTATTAGCATTTTTAAGCAGGTTAAGGCTTTAAAAAGGGATATGTTTGTGGTATTCAAAAACAAAACCATTGTTAAACCAGCGATTTTTACAGAGTTCCCATTATAAGAAAATACAGTGCTATTTATGGATAGTACTTATTGTGTTTTCTACCATTGGCTGTTCTGCTAAAATGAATCTCGTGTTTTCTAGTTTTTCTTCTGTAGATAAACCATTAAGTGGAAGTAAAGCTCTTTCTCTTAATAACCAAAGAACAAGTTGTATAAGTTATTTAGAAAATGGTTCTTTAAGTTCTACTACAAATAGTATAAGACTTAATAGTGGAAATTCCTTAGGAAGTAAACCAACCAAGGTAGTAGCCTATCCTTTTGCTATAGTAGCAGCTGGCTTATTTTATCGTACTTTTATAGTAGATAATAAACCTCCCTTATATGTGTTATTTCAAAAATTAAAGCTCTGTATCGTATTATAACTCTCTATTTATAATACAATTTGAATATATACCTTTTAATTTTTACTCATGCAGTACTTTAATAAGCAGTCCTATACGGCTGCTGGATTTTTTACCCTAGCTATTCGTTTAGTAGTAGGGTGGACTTATTTTTCCGCTTTTTGGAGGCGTCTTGTCTTAGATAATAAACTAATAGAAACAGAAATGGGATATATTGGGGAGAAGTTTAATCACTTTTTGCCTAATGCACTGTTTATAAAACCTCTTATAGAACATTTGGTAACCCATCCCGAGCAGTTATGGTGGGCTATGGCTATTTTTACTATTGTAGAGGCTGTAGTGGGCTTATTTATTATGCTTGGTCTATTTACCCGTTTAATGTCTGTTGGAGTAATGTGCCTAGCAATGGGTATTTTATTGGGCTCAGGATGGATTGGTACTACATGCCTGGATGAATGGCAAATAGGGTCCTTAGGGGTTGCTACTGGATTCATTCTATTTTTAAGTGGAGGGGGGTATGGTTCTTTGGATCATTATTTCGAAAGTAAAAAAGCGACTTTCACTCAAAATAAATTATTTGGTATAATTGGTTCGGGAGTTCTACCTATTAGGCATCTAAAAACAGTTGTTTTTGTAGGTTCTTTTGCCATTTTATTTTTAACTCTTTACACCAATCAAGTTTTTCACGGTGGAGTTTATGGAACTTTACATAATAAAAGTGTACGACCAAAATTAGAGTTATCTCATGTTAGGGTAGATAATGAACAACTTTACTTCCAAGTGTATCGTACCCAAGGAGCCGACGTGTATGGTTCGTTTTTATTTGAGATAGCTCTTTTAGATGAGCAGGGGCAGAAAATACAGGTTTGGGATACTCAGGCGCTTTCCACGATGGATCCTTCTAGAATAGAGAACATTTATGTGGCAAAAATTAAGCCTGGAGCCCATAGTTTAATTATTCCTTTAGGAGCCAAAGCAGTGCTTAATTTACATATGGACAATGGAGTCACAGACAATGCTAAGACATTACTATTGACTGATATTAGTGGTATTCAGTGGACCATAGATGTTAAGTAGTCGATATTAAAATAGAAAAGCCCCACCTAATTCTAGGTGGGGCTTTTTATTTTAAAGCAAAATATTTTGTTTTATTTCTTTTTTGGGGAGATAATCTTTACATCTCCAAATACGATAGCTCCTTTAATAACACTTAAGATAACATCGTACAAGGCTGTTACAATCTGAAGTTTTAGTTCATCTTTTGTATGTAATAGACTAATTTCTCTGGCGGGTTTAGGGTCTTTGAACTCTATTAAATTGGTTTTGTCTTCTTTTGGAAGCATCATAGTGTGCAAATACGGTAAAAGCGTATAACCTAGACCTTCTTTAGATAGATTGATTAAAGTTTCAAAACTTCCGCTCTCAAGGGTAAAATGCCTTGAAGATTTTTCTAGAGTAGTACTACAGATATTAATAATTCCATCCCTAAAACAGTGGCCTTCTTGTAATAGAAGTAGGTTTTCTAAATCTAAGTCTTCCGGAGTAATTTGCTTTGGTAAATCTTTTTTGAATTCGGCAGGGATATAACCTACAAAAGGTTCATAATACAATACTTTCTCTACCATGTCTGCCTCTTGTAACGGGGTGGCTACAATAGCAGCATCTAGATGACCATTGCGCAACTTTACAAGTATTTCTTGCGTGGTATACTCTTCTATGATTAAATTAACCTTTGGGTATTTATTTAAAAAAGTTTTCAAAAACATTGGAAGTAGAGTAGGGCTAACTGTGGGAATGATACCAAGTTTAAAGACTCCTCCTACAAAACCTTTTTCTTGATCAATCAAATCTTTGATTCGATCTGACTCACTAACAATAGTTTTGGCTTGTTTTATAATAATTTCTCCTATAGAAGTTAGTTGTATTGGCTTAATACTTCTATCGAATATTAATACTCCTAATTCCTCCTCTAATTTTTGTATTTGCATACTTAAAGTAGGTTGAGTAACGAAAGTTTTTTCAGCAGCTAAAGTAAAGTTCTTATGCTCTGCTACTGCTATAGCATATATTAATTGTGTAATTGTCATTTTTATAAACCGATATAAGGCACAATTTACGGCAAAATTGCCGCATTTACCTCTCTATTGTTCTATTTTTTGTAGTTCTCTATAGTTCTTCATTAATCGCTTGATTAATAAACCATAAATGATTCGGTAGTAAACCCAAATAAAGCCGATAAATACCCCTAGAGTGACAAGGGTTACTCCTAAGCCGAAAAGATATTTTTCGTTGCTGTAGTTTTTACTAGCCAAGACCTGCTGGGTGATTATTAAAAAGAAGCAACAAGTAAAAACAATGTTGAAGTATATATAGTAGTTTACTGTTCGTTTAGTTCGCAGTATCTGCTCCATTAAAACTCTAGTAGAACAAGCGGTTGATATTGCTTTAAAATTTTTATAGAAAAATCCTATAAATACAAGGGAAACCACACCTGATATGAGATCTATATTACTTAGAATCCAAAATATAACTTTATTGTCTATTTGATTAAAATCTTCCTGTCTCCAAGATAACTGAGAAAGAATATTTAAGACAATAAATTCTATTATACTTATGATTAAAATCCACTTTACTATAGAAGAGGATTTTTTGTGAATCATTTTGGAGATTTGCTCCTGAGACACCTTAGGGAAGTCTTTTTGTTGATTCCAATGCTTTTTTAATAAATCTAGCTCCTTCATTTAATATAGCTCTTTTATGGATTTAATAATTTCTTCAATTTACTTTTAATTCTATTCATCTTTACCCGGGCATTGACTTGGGAAATACCCAAGGTTTCTCCTATTTCTTGGTAATTTTTATCTTCTAGATACAAGAAAATTAAAGCCTTATCAATGTCATTTAATTGAGCAATAGTCTTATACATGTTTTTTAATTGCTCTTCTTCTTCTTCGTCATATTGTTGGTATTCAAATTTGAATAAAAAAGAATCTATATCTGTGGTTTGAACTTGTTTGGTAGATTTTCTATATAAAGAAATAGCCGTATTTAATCCTACTCTATAGGCCCAAGTGGAGAACTTTGAATCACCTCTAAACTTGGGGTACGCATGCCAGAGCTGGATTGAAATTTCCTGGAATAAATCTTTATGCGCAGCATCATCGCTTGCATATAAACGACAAATTTTATGGATAAGATTTTGATTTTTATCCAACTGGTTAACAAATTCTTTTTCTAGATCTGGATTCATATTCTATAAGACGAATAAAGGGGGGAAATGTTACACTATAATTAAAAGTAATTTCCACTTCTATATAAAACAAAGTGCATATTACTAGTGTTTATGATCTAAATAATCTTGTAAAACCTGCATGTCTTCTGGCTCCAAGTGGTTTATTTCTATGATGTTATTATTTTTATCTACAGCATATATAGTAGGTATGGCAGTGGGGTAAAATGTATTGATTAATTTCTCTATTTCTTTAGCGTGTAGCCAGTTATAGTTTTCTTTTTCTACGTAATCTTGTAGTTCACTATCTTTTAAGTCAACACTAATAGAGATTATGTTTAAGGATTTAGCCTTGTTTTTTTTGTGAAACTCTTTTAAGGTTTCTATGCGCTGTTGACAAGCATCACACCAAGAGGCCCAAAAATGGAAAAGCGTTAATTCACTAGTATTATTCTTGGCACTCCAAAGTTGGTTATTAGTTAGTTCTACAGACAAGTGCTCAATATTTTGCGTTTCTACGTTAGAGGAAGGAGCACTTTTTTGCTCAATTATTCTATTTATGGCTATACCCATACGACTTGCTTTGGCTTGTTTAGATAAAGAATTGTAATAATTCTTGGCTTTTTGGGGGTCTAAATTTTCTGCCTCTAGTTGTTGGTAGATAATAAATAAAGAAGCCATACTATTGGGATATTTTGTGATTTGCTGGTCTATAGTGGATTCTAAGTTAGAAACATATGTATTCCAAGTAGAGGTAAAGTCATTTTGCAAAGAATCTATTTTTGCATAATTTGACTCCTGTACTGCATCTTCAAAGAGCTTCCCATTACGAGCTCTATACTCTTGAATAGCATTGGTTTGCTTGGCCAAATTAGAAAGTAATTGGCTTAGTAATCTATTCTCTTTATCCGAGGAAAAGTTATTTTCCCAAGGTTTGTCTAGGTTGACAAAACCTTCTACATCTTCTTTATCTAAGACAAAAACGTTTTTTTGGTCTTCTAGGGTAAAGCTAGCAATGCTTTTTTGCACGTCATCGAGCTTAAAATGGTAGGTTCCTTGTTTAGGATCAGCCGAATCAACGATGCTATAGGTATTGGTAAGAGGATCTAAAATTTGCAAATAGGCAGTCGATGCATTCTTAGAAGGTGCTGCTGTTTTAACGCGAATGTTAATGGACTGACCTAAGGTACTCATACCCAAAGAGCAACCTAATAGGGTAAAAAAAAGTGTTTTTACGAACATGCTTTATGTTTAAATTGAAGTACTAATTTACTTAAAATTATTTACTAAGCTAAGTGCAGTATTAATGTTCTATAATTTTATATAAATCTAAAATAAATGACTAACTCCCTTTAGAAATCAGATATATAGCTGTAAAGAAACAGATAGAGGTATTTTACCTGCTAGGTAATTGCCTCAATTAAATACCTACTCAAGGGATTCCCTTTTAAATTGTTAAGCTTTTTTACAACCCAAAGCTACCAAGTCTACTTCCTTACCAAGGTAAAGCGGGAGTGGACCCTGCAAGTTCACACTCTTTGTGGGGTCAAGGATAACATATAAACTTTTAATTTTTAACAGAGAGTATTCACTGTTTTGTAGGGATCCAACCTAAATGGGTATGTTTAAAATTGTCCTTGTATTTTAACCCATAGCCAAGCACCCTATCCATAGCGCAGTGTCCAAATAATATAATACCAATTAGCATCAATACAGAATCTTCGAAGTAAAATCCTGCACTAAAGATAATAACAGCAAGTAATTTATGGTGGAAAATATTATAAAGGTATGCGCCTGTTTTGGCATTGAAACAATAACCTATCATCGATAGATCAGGCAATAGGATACATGCAGGGAATACCCACCAAGAGTAGTCTAAGTTGCTAAATAATACAATGGAAAGAAGAAAGTTGCCTAATTGTTCGAGCTTCAGAAGTTTATTCATGGTACTTACGTTTTAAAAGGCAAAGTTCAGCATCTTTAAAAGTAAAATTCTTGACAAAAATCAAGGATTTATACTTTGTTGTTTTCTTATTCGACTGAAGGTTTCAGGTGTCATTCCTAGAATAGAGGCAATATATTGTAAAGGCACCTGGTTAAATAATGCTTTATTTTGTTCGAAATACAGTTGGTATCGCTCTTGGGCTGTTAGGCATAAATGGGAGAAAATCCTATTTTCCATCATTGCGAAACATTTTACAAGCAAGTTTTTTTCTATTTGATTCCATTTATCAAACTCTTTACAAAGTCTTTGATAATCTGTCTTTGTTATAGTAAATAGCTCTGTATCACAACATGCTTGTATGTTCCATCGATTAGCTTGATTGAAAAAGAAGCCTAATACTTCTGTGATTATGGAGTTTTCAGTAGAAATCCACTGCGTAATTTCTTTATTTTCACAATAAGTGTAGACTCGTAATATTCCTTTGTTTATGATGCTAAGTCTATCGCAAATTTTATTTTCGGAGGTGAAAAAGTCGTTTTTCTTCAGCTTTTCTATGGTAAAATAGCCATGAATTAATTCGAGTTCTTTATCGGTAAGTTGTCCGAAATATTCTTGTGCTAATCTTTTGAAGTTCTCCATGATACGATTTTAAATTATTGCGTGTCAAGAGTAAAGATACAAATTAACTAAACATAGTATTTTTATAATTAAAGTGGAATAGCAGTGTGGTTTTAAAATGCAGCTATCCAAAAGTTTTGACAAATAAAGAAGGTAGAGTGCTAAAAAGCAAAAGGTTAGTTATAAAAAAAGGTACTACTAAAAATTTTAGTAGTACCTTAAGGACGTTTAGACAAAAGTGTTTAATCTAATAATTCTGCTATTTTTTCTCGTAATTCTTTTCCTCTAAGATCTTTTGCGATGATTACTCCATCTTTATCTAGGATGAAAGTCGCTGGTATGGACTTTAATCCATATAATTTAGCTATAGGATCTTTAAAATACATTAAGTTAGATATTTGTAACCAAGGTAGTTTATCGTCTTTTATAGCCTTTAACCATTTATCTTCTTCCTTGTCTAAGGATACACCTAAGATATTTAGACCTTTTTGGTGATAGTCGTTATAAATACCCACTAAATTAGGGTTTTCTTCTCGACAAGGTCCACACCAAGCTGCCCAGAAATCTACAATTGTTACCTTTCCAAGGGCTTGTTGTAAAGATAGTTTTTCACCTTTTGGTGTTAAAGCTTCAAAATTGGGTGCTTTTTGTCCAACTTTATTTAAGATAGTTGGCATTGCTTGTATATCACCTATTATTTTTTGACCAATCGGGGTGTTTTGTAACTCTATATCTATTTTCTCCCATTGGTCTTGATAGACTTCTTTATCTTGTGTAGGGGTTTTTAGCCCATTGTATAAATTAATTAGATTTACAATTGATCCAGGGTTTTCTTGGGGATACTGCTCTTTAAAATCTGCTAATTCCTTGGTTATAGATTCGTAAACAGCAACAATGTCATTTGCTTTGTCGACCTGATTTTGAGCCATCGCTTCTTTGTATGCCTCTTGAGTAGAAAGGTGATAATCACTTGCCTTAGTTGTTAAATAGGTTATTTTCTCATTATAGGCAATAAATTGATCATTGTATTTGGCTCCTGTTGCTTGTGGAACTTCATTGGAATTTAAATCATAAGTAAGGTGGATATTACCAGGCTCTATGAAAAATGGAGCTTTGTGAACCAAGTGTTTTACCGCAATAAATGCCATATCTACATTGTCAACATTTGATTTGAATTCAAAATATCCTTTATTGTTGACTTTTGTAGAATCTACTTTTACAATCTTTTTAGTAAAGGGATCGAGTTTTTCTAAGTAAACCGTAGTATTAGGTTCAATTCCTTGGATACTTCCGCTGATTTGGAAGTTGTGTTTTGCATTACATGCCATTATTAGGACCATTGTGCCAAATAAAATTAAGCTTTTTCTCATGAAAAATTTTTTTCTTATTATTTAAATAAAATTTCGGCGGTCTTTGATAGTTAACTACAAATATAAGTAAAAAATAACAGATACTACCAACTATTATCCTTAAAAAGTGCTTATTGTTAGATGAATAGAAGTAAAAAGTACTTTATTCCTTAGTCCTATGAAATGAATTGCTAAGGGATTTATGGTGAACGATAAGTAGAATTTTAAAAATATAGTCAAGTCTTAATATAGGGTAAGTTGGCCTAAAATCTCCTCTGACATAAAAGGTCCTCCTGGATAAGAAGCGGTATAGTCTAAATTAAGCCAAATTTGGCCTCTGTCATCAAGATGATAAAAAAGTTCTTTATTCTTACTTTGATCAGGGAATAACTCTTCCTTAATCAGATAAATTGCTTGTTCTAATTCTTGGGTGTTTTTAATGAGTAATTCTGGATACATATGGCCCTTGGTATGTATTAATCGTACACTTGCTCCAATAGATTTTAGACTAGCAGCCATTAACACCGAGTAATCTTCACAGTCTCCTGAAAAGTGAATAAGTGATTCTGAGGCTGTGGCAATATACTCCCTTCCTCTTGGATCATTGACATAATTCCATCTACTTCTTATCTCTTTAAACACCGCGAAACTTTGGATTAATTGTCTGTTTTGATGAAAAGATGGTGTTTTAGTAAAGTGCTTTGTAGTGGCTAATAAGGCAAAGTTTCTGACTTGTGGTTTATCAAATTCTACTGCTTTAGTGATTTTTGATTTATTAGGGAAAGGCAATAGTTTATTGATGATAATGTCTTGGGGAGTGCTTGTTTGCATCATGTTGTAGATCATTATTCGATAGTCTTCATAAACTGCCGAAAAACCATATCCCCCAAAAATGCTAGCCCAAGAAAACACTAACAAATAAAAAAGTACTACCAAAAAAAGTAGAGTTTTAAGTTTGTGTAGTATAAATTGTAAAATACCTATAATAGCCAAAAACAGCAAAACCCTATCTAAGTGCCAAGGCCATTGTGGATCGGTAATATTTTGGTGTACTAGGATAAATAAAGGAATGGTAAGTAAAATATTCAAAAGTAAAATAATGCTATTGGCCCAAGGATTTGGAATCCTTAGGCCTTTGTACCATTGATTTGATTGCACTTTTGGCATAGCTTATTTTACTAGGGTTTAAATACCTTATAATACGGTGGTTTTGTAGGAAATGGTTTTTTCAATAAGGTCTAAATCTTTCAATTGATTTTGGATTAAATCAAAGTGTTTTTGACTTAATTGATTTTGAGACCATGTAGTTAGGCTTAACCATTGTTGTATGTCTTCTATTTTTTGATCGTATTTTAATGCTAATGTTTTATCAATACTAGGAATGTGTTTAAATTCCTCTGTAGTGGTGTTAATGACCTGTAAAATATCATGAATTACAGTTGGATTTTGTTCTACAAAATCTTTATTACCAACTAATAAGAAGGAAGGCCAGGGTGTAGGACATTGATCAATTCTTCTAAATATTCCCTGGTCAACAATGGGTTGTGTCATAAACCTTTCCCACATAAAGTAATCTGCCATTCCAGCTTGTAAAGCGCTAATTGCACCCTCAAGAGTATCTACTACTAAAAACTTTAGATCCTCTGTATTCCAACCCATTTGTTTAGCGTGCACAATAGCCATTAAATGGGAACCAGATCCATATCTACTAATAGCAATGGTTTTGCCTTTTAGATCCTCTATAGTTTGGTAATTAGAATTATGGGCAACGTGGATTCCCCAAATTAGTGCACTACTAATATATTCTTGGATAATAACACATGGGTTACCTTGGCTGATATCCTTTATAATTCCTTCGGAAAGAATAATGGCAAGGTCAGCTTGCTTATCCCTAAGCATTTGGCACATTTTACCTGTTCCTTGAGGGATATCTTTCCATCTTAAATCGATGTTTTTGTCTGTAAAATCTTCATTCTCAATACACATTAGCCAAGGCAAATTAAAATGCTCTGGCACTCCTATAATTTCAACTTTTGTCATTTTTTATTCATTAACATTGCTTTGCTAATATACTAAAAGGATTGATTAAATAAGAGAAATCAATGGAAGTGTTTTTGGTTTTTTCACCTGATTTCAGAGCTTTTATTATTGGAATTTGTGAAATAATTACCACGATTTTTGAAGTATCACTTTAAAAGTATTTCTCTTGGTGTGTTTTTTAGTGAAACCTCCAAGGGAACAGTGTAATAATTGCACTAATTACCCTAGATATTAATGCGTATTTAACATAAATGGGAGAGTAATAGATGCTTTTTGGGGAGGTTATAAAGCAAATAACGCCTACAAAGCACTTAATAGTCCTTGGTAAGCGTTATAGGTTTGGTATAAATAAAGGGAGTAAAATTAAATGCTAGTTTATCCTTTATTATCCATGAATTAAGCTTTCATTGAGCCTGTATTTTTAAATCTAGTATGCATAGAAAAAGCTTCCTCTAAAATATGAGGAGTATGCCCACCTAATTCTTTAGCTCTATTGTAGTAATCTCTTATTTCTTCTTTATATTCTGGGTGTACACAATTCTCAATAATCACCTCAGCACGCTCTCTAGGAGAAAGACCTCTTAAATCAGCTAGACCTTGGTCAGTAACTAAGATATCTACATCATGTTCTGTATGGTCCACATGGGATACCATTGGTAAAACATGAGATATTTTATTGTCTTTAGATGCAGATTGGGTAACAAAAATACTCAAGTAGGCATTTCGAGCAAAGTCTCCAGAACCACCAATTCCATTCATCATTTTATTTCCGCCAATATGCGTAGAGTTTACGTTTCCATAAATGTCAAATTCTATGGCAGTATTAATGGCGATAATACCAAGTCTTCGGATTACCTCAGGAGCGTTAGAAACGTTCTGTGGACGTAAAACAAGATGTTCTTTGTATTTATCTAAGTTATTGATTAGCTTATCATACCATTGTTGGGTCACTGTGATGGATGAACCCGATGCAAAGGTCATTTTACCAGCGTCAATTAAATCAAATGTACTGTCTTGAAGTACTTCAGAATACATAGTAAGATTGCTAAATGGACCATCGATAAATCCTGTAAGTACAGCATTGGCAACTTTTCCAATACCTGCTTGTAGTGGAAGTAGGGAATAATCCATATTTCCTTTTTTCACTTCTTGCTCGAAGAATTTTAATAAGTGCTTAGAAATAGCAATTGTTTTAGTATCTGGTTCAGGAAGTACTGCTGGAGAGTCTAAAATATCTGTAAAAACAACCCCTACTACTTTAGAGGGATCAATGCGAATAAAGGTTTCTCCAACGCGGTCTTTCACATCTAAAATGTCAATAGACTTTCTATTAGGGTATTTACCTGGAACACTATTATCATGTATACCTTCAATACTTAAAGGCATAGCAGAATTTATCTCAATAATTATTTTTTGTGCTACACTTGCAAAATATGCAGAGTTTCCAATAGAAGTTGTAGGAATAATAAATCCTTGCTCATCGATATAAGCTGCTTCAATAATAGCAATTTCCACTTGTGGAATATGCCCTTCTTGTAGGTGTTCTATGGTCTCACTTAAATGTTGATCCACATATTTAATTTGGCCATCATTGATGGAGTGTCTCATAATAGAGTCTGCCTGGAAAGGCATTCTTCTAATTACGGCATTATTTGCAGCTAAGTCTGCATCGGTAGTTTGTCCCAAAGAAGCACCAGTTAACAAAGTAATGGCTACATTTTCATTGGCTGCACGTTCTGCAAAAGCAGGTAATACTGATTTACTATCTCCAGCTTTTGTAAAACCACTGGCTCCAACTACTGCTTTGTCATGGATCATTTGAGCTGCTTGCTCCGCTGTAATAATACGCTCTAAATATGGGGCATATTTTATTCTTTGCACATTTGTAAGTTCTTGTATCATTTCAAATAAAAATTTTAAGCACCTAAATGTAGGTATATATATTAATATATCATTAATAAAAAGCCATATGTGGTTATTTATGTGATAAAACGCACTCTTTAAGATAAAAGCCTATTGCTATGTCAGTTTTTTTACAATTAATTGTGTAAACTACTATGTAAGCATAGTAAATATTTTCAATATGGTAATACTAAAGGGGTATGTAGTGTTTATTTATGTTAAATATTATACTAATTCTGGGTGAAATTTTATATTTTCAAGTGAACTGAGCCTTTTAAATAGGTAAAATAGCTATTTTAATCTAGGCTAAATACAAGTCCCAAAATGCTTGAGTTTTCACCTGTAATAGTGGGAAGATATTTTTGAAAAACTATATATAAAAGAGTAGCGGTAGCAGTACTCCTTATATATATATAAAAAAATACCCTAAAAATGATTGGTGTTTTGTCATTTTTAGGGTAGAGTGTACTTCGAAAGAAGAAAAGTTATTTAGTTAACTGATCTAAGGTATATTTTATTAAGCGATCAACTGCTTTATATGGATCTTTTGAGAATGTACCATCAGCTCTATTAGCGATTATAGTATTTAATGATACAGCATGGTGACCTAATAGTTTACAAAGACCATAAATAGCTGCAGTCTCCATTTCAAAATTAGTAATACGCTGGCCATGGTAAAAAAAGCTATCGATTTTACTATTTAATAAAGGGTCAGCTATAGGTAAACGCAACACTCTTCCTTGAGGTCCATAAAAACCTCCTGCTGTAGCGGTTACTCCTAAATGGGTTTGTTCACTTTGCAGGCGCTGTTGTAAAGCGCTACTGTTTTTAATAATATAAGGTCTTCCTTTTGCTAGATCCCAATTTGTATGCTCTATAAAAGCATCTTCCATTTGATCTTGGCTAATGTCTCTAATAATATAGGAGCGCATTAAATTATCCAATCCCAATCCGCTTTGTGATAAAACAAAACTATCTACCTCAATGTCTTTTTGTAAAGAGCCAGATGTTCCAACTCTTACTATATTTACGCTAGTTAATTGCTCTTTTACAGTCCTTGTTTGGAAATCTATATTAAATAAGGCATCGATTTCATTGACAACAATGTCAATATTATCCGGACCTATTCCAGTGGATATCACTGATAAACGTTTTCCTTTGTAGGTTCCTGTATGGGTTTTAAACTCCCTTTTTTGGGTTTTAAATTCAATGGAGTCAAAATGAGAAGATATTCTATCTACGCGATCTTGATCACCAACAAATAGGATATCTGGTGCAATATTCTCCGGTCTTAAATTAAGGTGATAGATACTTCCATCCGGATTTAAGATTAGTTCTGAAGACTTTATTTCCATAATGATTTATTTTTATGCGCCTACTCGTTTTACCTTGTAGCCTTGTTTGGTTAAAAATTCCATGATTTTGTCTCGGAAGTTACCCTGGATGATAATCTCCTGGTCTTTTGTACTACCTCCAACACCACATAAGGTTTTTAGTTGTTTTGCAAGGATTTTTAAATCCTCTGGGTCCCCTTGGAATCCTTTAATGATGGTAGCTATTTTACCTGCTCTATTTTTTTTGTCTAAATGCGCCTCTAATCTTTGGTCTTTAGGGGCTAAAGTTTCGATTGGTTCAGGGGTAGAAAATTCAAAATCTTCATTGGTTGAAAACACAAATCCTCCTAAATCTTCCAAACTAAGTTTTTTCTTACTCATAGTTATTGTGTGAAAATTCGCTTTACTATAGTGGAGTCCACTAGACTCAAATATACAAAATTGTTGGGTATAGTGGGGCTTTTTCCTAGTGATTTATCCTAATAAAAAAGGGACTCAATGTTAATTTGAGTCCCTTTGATTGTATGTATAATAAAAAGAATATCTATTCTTTAATTAATCCTAGTTCTACTAGTCGTTGGTGTAAAAACTCTCCAGCAGTAATATCATCGTATTTCTTAGGGTTATCTTGATCTACACAATTTGGCAAACAGTCCAAAGGCATTGAGCTTATTGGATGCATGAAAAAAGGAATAGAGTAACGAGAAGTGCCCCATAATTCTCTTGGTGGATTAACCACTTGGTGAATAGTTGATTTTAATCTGTTGTTAGAGTGTCTTGATAACATGTCTCCAACGTTAATTACTAATTCATCCTCCTTAGCAATAGCATCAATCCATTGTCCTTGGTGGTTTTGCACTTGTAAACCTTTTCCTTGAGCCCCCATTAATAAGGTAATTAAGTTAATGTCTCCGTGAGCTGCTGCACGTACTGCATTTTTAGGTTCGCTTGTAATAGGAGGGTAGTGAATTGGTCGTAAGATACTATTACCATTTTTTAAATAGGCGTCAAAGTAAAACTCATCTAAATCCAAATATATAGCTAGAGCTCTTAATACATAAACACCTGTTTTTTCAAGCATTTTATATGTTTGCTCTCCTACTGGATTGAAATTCGCTAATTCATTAACAGTAACGTTTTTTGGGTAAGATGCCTCTAAGGCAGGATCATCTTGTACGTATTGTCCAAAATGCCAGAATTCTTTTAAATCTCCTTCTTGACGACCTTTAGCATGTTCTTTTCCAAAAGAAACATAACCTCTTTGTCCTCCAATACCAGGGATTTCGTATTTTTCTTTTACTTCCAATGGAAGTTGAAAGAAGTTTTGAACCTCTTTATAAAGACTCTCAACAAGTTGGTCGTCTAAAAAGTGTCCTTTTAATGCTACGAATCCAATTTCTTCGTAGGCTTTTCCGATTTCATTTACAAACTTTTGTTTACGTACCGGGTCATCCGATAGGAAATCACGTAAGTCAACACTAGGAATGTTTTGCATTTTCTAATTGTTATTTATGCTTACTTTGAATATTTAAAGGACAAAGGTATAAAAAATAATTGCTAAATAAATATTAAAACATTAGCAAGATTTGTGGGGGTAAAATGTTTTTTCAAAAAAAATATTGGGGTAGAATTATTTAATATGAATATTCACCTTGAATTAAGGTTAGTAGTTTGTGAAAAAGTAAATCTAAGTAGTGAAATATATGCAATCAGATGTAGATTTTTTTTCAAAAAAAGATTGCAAAGTGTGTTTTTTTTTCTAAATTAGGACAATAACCAATAAAAACAAGATAATTATGAAGTTGCCTATAGAATTAAAATCCAATGAATTCGTGGTGCTAATCACCGTAGATATTGATCCCAAGTATGCAGGAGAGAGTTCTAATCAATGCTGCTCTATCCTTCCTAAGGGTATTAAAGCAATATTTAAAAAAATTGACGGACATACTCTACGTTTGTATTGTGTGTGTGATAATGAAAAAGACTTTAGTTTTTGCCTAAGACAACCTGGCTTTAAAACGACCTTATTATAAGGTGATACTTAATCACCTTGTTTTTTCACTGTGTTGGTGAAAAACAACTGGTTGTTTATAGTGTGAATTGATATTTTTTAGCACTAGCAACCTCCCCCTTTTTATATCCCCTTTTTTAATTTAGAAAAACGGCCTTAAGATATGGTGTTATTAACAAAATATTTTAAGCTCGTTTTTTTTATTTTCAGTTTAGAAATTTATTTGATTTTAACATAGTCTATTTGATTATTTTAACTTAAAAATCTTATGATTTTAGTTTTTTTAACACAAATAAAATTGCAATTTGTAAAAAAGACAATAAATAAATTAAATAGTACTTTGATTTTTTTTAGTCAACTCAAGCTTAATTATTTTTTTCTTTAACTAAATTACAATAAATCATCATATATATTGAAAATAACGTTAATTTGTGCTAAAAATAAAGAGATTACTTTACTATTTATATAATTTATAAGGTATACCTCTTTAAATTAACAATATTAACATTTTTATTAATTAAAGTCGTAGATTTGTTTTAAGCTTTTGGGAAAGTAAAGCATGTATATTATGTTTTATGTGATCCTTATAGTTTAAAGCTTTTTAAATAAAATGTTAGGAAAATTAAAAATTGTAAAATCAATAAGCTTTTAATATGAAGAAAAAAATTACTATGTTGTTTTTAGTGGCTGCTGCAGCAACTACCTATGCACAGGACCCAGGTCTTGGTATTGGGAAGGGTCTTCCTGATGCGAGTGCTATTTTAGATGTGAATGCCTCTGATAAAGGGGTATTGATTCCACGTATGGAATTAAAGAAACTAGACACTTTTGAATTAGCTGGAAAAAGTGGCACAGAATCCGTTTTAATTTATAACACTTTAGCAGGTACAGATATTCCAAAAGGGTTTTACTATTGGACTGGTACTAATACAGCTGGAAAATGGGAATTGATTACTTCAGAAAGTCGCTTGAATACTATTATCGAAAATTTAAGAAAGGAAATCTACGAGGAAATTGAGAAGATAACCAAATTTGGTCAAGGTACCGATCTAAGCTACCTAGTTGCTTTTACTCCTTCTGTAGATGATCCAAGTAAAGGTAAGTTTAGTTATTTGGTTCCAACTGTAGGTACCGACAATAAAATCACTTATACCTTAAAGGAAATTACTTTAGAAGATATTATCAAAGGAACCGAAACAGAAACTTTTATGTTGCCAGTGAAGGGTAACGTTAATGATGGGAAAGGCGGTACAAAAGAAGTAACATTAGGTTACCGTTATTTTAATGAAAAAGTAATTAAAGATTGGAGAGTTCAAAATCCAACAGCTGCGATAGAAACTATTGATCCAGCATTAGGTTTCTTTATTGATGTTGCAAGTATTGCTGGAGATACTTTTATAGAGCACCTTACTCAGAATAAAGAGTTTATAGAAAATACTTTTATTAATATAGAAGGAAATGTTACTTTACATAAGGATGTAGATGGGAAGTATTATTTTGTATCGAAAAACCCAGATAAAACCACTACTACTACCTATTTTAACGAAATGGAGTTTAAGACAAAGTTAAAAACAGGAGAAGTTACTGCAGATGGTATAGCACCTAGTTTTGCTGCCAACACTACAGCTCCAGACCCAACAAAGATTAAAAAAGGGGAGATTTTCTATGAATATGTAACAGAAGGTAAAAATGGGGAAGAGTTAAATTATATCAATCTAACCCAAGATTTAATCACTACTATCAATAATAACGAACAACTTAAAGAAGAAATTACCAATATCGTGAATAACTTTTTAGAAGGAGGGGCCAATGTTTACTATGGAAAAATAGATCCTAAAGATACTACTGCAAAAGATATTCTTTTTAGTGTAGATAAAGCAGGAAAGCGTACTCCAATAGATATTTCACAGAATATCATCAATGAGATCACCAATAATACAGAGGTTAAAAATACAATTAAGAAAGTAACTAGGATAGAATTAGAGGAGTCCAAAGTAGTTTCTATTAATACAAGTCTAAACAATGTAGAGGTGTACCGTCTTCTAAAAACAGTTGCTGTAACGGCAGCTAATGCTAACACTCCTTATAATAATGTATTAAGTGCTCCTGTAGATTTAGGTAGTAATGCAACCAAAGTACTAAGTATACAGCTTTTGAATCAAAATGGTTCCGTTGTATTAAATACAGCTAGAGATATAGAGTTAAATGCAGGGAAACTAAGTTTTGTTTTTGGAAATGGTCAAACCATACTTCCATTAAAACCTGGAAATTATGAGATTATTGTTGAGTTTGCAGCAACAACTCCTTAAAACAAGAAAAGTCTAATTAGTATTCAAAAACCAAGAAAATCATGAAGAAAAATATTATTGCCGCAATGACTCTTGCACTTAGTTTTGGAGTATTGCATACAACATATGCTCAAAGTAAACCAGGAGTGGGGATAGGAGCAAAGAAAGTGAACGACTCTGCTGTTTTAGAGATAAAATCAGATGATAAAGGGGTGTTGATTCCACGTATGGCTTTAAAAGATTTAAAAACTTTTGGCTTAGCTGGGGGTAGTAACACGGAGTCTATGTTAATCTATAATAACTTAGATACTAAAGAAATTCCAAGTGGATTTTACTATTGGTCTGGTGCTACTACTGCACAATGGGAATTGATTACTTCAGAAAGTAGATTAAATACCATTATAGAGAATTTAAGAAAAGAAATCTACGAAGAGATTGAGAAAATCACAAAAATTCCTGGATCAGGAACTGACCTTAGCTATTTAGTTGCCTTTACTCCTTCTACAGATGATCCAAGTAAAGGAAAGTTTAGCTACTTGGTTCCTACAGTAGGTACAGATAAGAAAATCACTTATACCTTAAAGGAAATTACTTTAGAAGATATTATCAAAGGAACGGAGACAGAAACCTTTATGTTACCTGTGAAGGGGAACGTTACTGATGGAAAAGGTGGTACAAAAGAAGTAACATTAGGTTACCGCTATTTTAATGAAAAAGTAATTAAGGAATGGAGAAAAACCAACCCAACAGCTGCGATAGAAACTATTGATCCAGCATTAGGGTTCTATATTGATGTTGCTAGTATTGCTGGAGATACTTTTATAGAGCATCTTACTGAGAATAAAGAGTTTATAGAAAATACTTTTATTAATATAGAAGGAAATGTTACTTTACATAAAGATCCAGATGGAAAGTATTATTTTGTGTCGAAAAACCCAGATAAAACCACTACAACAACCTATTTTAACGAAATGGAGTTTAAGACAACGTTAAAAACAGGAGAAGTTACTGCAGATGGTGTAGCACCTAGTTTTGCTGCTAACAGTACAGCTCCAGACACAGCAAAGATTAAAAAAGGGGAGATTTTCTATGAATATGTAACAGAAGGTAAAAATGGCGAAGAGGTTAATTATATCAATCTAACCCAAGATTTAATCACTACTATCAATAATAACACGAAACTTCAAGAAGATATTACCAATATCGTGAATAACTTTTTAGAAGGAGGGTCCAATGTATACTTTGGAAAAATAGATACTACAGATACTACTGCAAAAGATATTCTTTTTAGTGTAGATAAAGCAGGAAAGCGTACTCCAATAGATATTTCACAGAATATCATCAATGAGATCACTAATAATACAGAGGTTCAAAATACAATTAAGAAAGTAACTAGATTGGATATTGTAACCGATAGCGATAAGCTTACAAATACTTTTGTAAACAATAAGCCTGTATATAGAGGTACGCAAACAGTAAGTGTAGTTGATGATAAACCTAGTACATTATCTGTTCCGGTGACTATACAGCCTAAAAAAGAGGTGAAAACTTCTACAGGAGAAACAGAATTTGTAATTGATTCAACTATAGAAATTGGACGCTTATTATCCATTCAAGTTTTAGATCCAAACGGATCGGTATTAGTAAATACTTTTACGGATGCTATAGTAGGACCTAAAACATTCAACTTTGACTTTGGTCAAGGAATAATGTACCTTAATTTACCAGCGGGAAATTACCAGCTTATTTATGAGTACATTGCTAAATAAATATAAATTAGTAGAATAACTAATAAAAAATAATATGAAGAAATATTTAATAATTTGTTCTGCCTTACTTGGTGTGTCCTTTTTAGGACATGCCCAAGTAGGGATAGGTTTAAAAAAACCTTCTAATTCTGCCATGCTTCACGTTTATAGTGAAGGTGGAGATAAAGGAGTTATTTTACCTAATGTAGCACTAACTGATATTAAAGTTTTTTCGCCAATTAACGGTAATCCTGCAGATTCAAATAATATTGGTCTTCTAGTATTCAATACTAGTATAAATACTAGCAAGGATTTAACTAGGGGATACTACTATTGGACTGGGAGTAGTTGGACTAGAATAGTCGATAGTCAAAGTTTAAAGGAAATCCTTGATAACTTACCAGATGGCGGTGGTGGCGGTAATTCTTCTATTAAGAGTTATGTAATCTATAAAGCTGATCAGGGGAATTTTTATAATGTACAGATCGATGCTCAGGGAAAAGCTACAGAGACGCTAATTGATTTAGCCGGTGCTATTTCGGATTTGGAAACAAAGACTACCATGGCTAGAAGAGAAGATATTAATGCAACCCAAATGGGGAACTACTCAGTTTATACCCAAGAGCCTACTCCAGAGAAAGGGAAAGTAATTTATAAATACACTGCGGAAGGTGGCCAAAATTATTTCGTTGATTTTACCAGTGACTTATTAGCTAGTTTAGAGAATAATACTAATGTAAGAAATGAAATTATTAATATAATTGGTGGAGATGATGGAGGTAATAGAGATGCTGGTAATGTGTATTTTGGAGAATTCCCAGGCGAGCAGAATGAAGTTCTATATAGAAGTATGATTAATGAGAATGGAGATAGAGTAACACACATTATCGATATAGCTCAAAATATTTTGCACTTTTTCCAAAATGCAGGAGATGAAATACATACTACCATTAGAAACTATATTGGCTATAATATTAGTTTAGAAGCTACCTCTACGGGTAATAAAGTAGAACAAGCACATATTTATGTGTATAAGGATTTTATAAGTATAGAGGAGAATAATGCAGAAACATTTATTCTTATTCCCACTAGTCTTAGATCTAAAATTTCTTCGATCTTTAGTATCTCTATTCTAGATACCAATGGCAATGCCATAAATGTGGGTACAACAGATGTAGCTATTGAGAATACTAAAATTAGTTTTAGTTTAGGCTCAGGCAGTATGTACACTCCTTTACCTAAAGGGGAATACAATGCCGTGATTGAGTTTACTCAAAAGTAGAAGAGTTACTTTTTTAACGTAAATTTGCGAATAACATAAAAAACAGTAGTATACCTAGGTATACTGCTGTTTTTTTTTTGGATACAAGATATGGGATACTTTTACTTTTTTAATTGATATAAATCTTACTTGTATTATTACTCTATTAGTAATCTTTAGATTTTTTTGAGGCAGTATACTTTAGCCAGGAGTAAGACTACCTATCAGTAAATTATAGTCTATTTGTATTTCAGCTGTTTTATACTCTAAATTAATCTAGCTGTAGGTTTATATTCGACCGTGGTCTTAATGTATTGTGTGGATGTACTACCACCAATAAAAAAACTACTGTTATTTGTCTGGGAATTTAAATGGTTTAATTTTGTTTTGTTTTTATAAAGCTATTTAGCTTTAAACCAGGCTTATGCCTTTAAGAAGAATATGCCCATTTTTAAGCTTAAGCTATATTTCCTAGGTTTACTCCAAAGCTCATCAAAAAGAAATAAAACACATTTTAAGTCTTTCTTTTCTACAGAAGTACAAATAAGCACACAAGTACTTATGGTAATAAAACTATGTTAAAAAGTTCCTGTTTATAGAACCCCTTAATTTTAGGGTAGTACGGTAAAACGAATAAGTATACCTATAGCTTAGTTGTAGACTTGGGATTAGACTGGCTTGGTGGTAAGAATTTAAAAAATGCAAGCAGTTTATATGCAATGGTATAATTAGGATTTAGTGAAGACTATAAAAAAGTAATCCTATAAGAAAACTAGTTTACTAGTTTTCTTATAGGATTAAATAATTTGGATATTTTTTGAAATTTTATTGTAATGTGTTATTAAGTAGTAGCATAAGATATAGTACTATAGCCAAGTAAGTCTTTTAGGTCTTCTATGTTTTGCTTGTATTGTGTAGACTCTGTATTTGCTTGAGTAGAAAAATAACCATTTTGTAAGCTTAAAATTTCCTCTACATCTTGCTTTTTATATGCTATTAATTCAAAAGGGTCAATTTCCCATAGATTTTTAATAATGCGTAAATCTTGTAAGTGATCCCAATCAATATAGTTTTGTTGTGATTGAATGGATTTCTTTAAAGCACAATAAGCGTGTAATAAATCTCTTTTTATACTTTTTAAGTGATAAATATGATTGTTCTCTAATAGAGCATAGAATCCCAAAAAGGTAATGTCTTCACTACTTAAATAATTCAATATTTGCGATAGTATTTTATTGTTTGACTCCTGTTCTCCTATTAAATTAATATAATGAGAAAGATTAGAATTAAATTTTATCATAATTGTGCTATATTTTCATTGTGTATCTACTTCAAATATAGTTAAATTCTGTTAAATTTAAAATATGTTAATACATTTATAGGAAATATATTTTGTAAGGTTATTTTCTATGAATAATTCTTAATTTTTTGAAAAACTTACTGAGTATAGTTTTGTGCTTTGTGTAATTGTTGAGTTTTTTTTAAATAAAAAAACAGAACTAAATCTTAGTTCTGTTTTGTAGTATAGTGTTTTATTTTTGTAGACTATAGCATAAATGATCATTTTCTAAGGTTTTCTCTCCTTGGTATCGATAGGAAACTAAAATTCCATCATTTGCCACACTAAAATCTAAACAAGCAGCATTAGGACTTAATAGTTTTGGATTCTCTCCCTTTGGAGCTTTCATCCAATAATGACCAAAGAATACTGGTTTTTCTTTACTGCTATAAAAAGGAATATGCTCAATATTTAATGGAGTATCAGGTAGTTTGTATTCCTTCATGGCATTAATACCTTGATAGGTAGTATCAGTAGGTGAAGTCCACCAAGAAATCCTAAAATCATTTCGAATAGCACGATCTTTATCGTAGAAGACTTGTCCTTTAGGTAAGGGTAATTCCATGCCTTTTAAAGTGATTTCTAAACATTGATGTAGACGAGAGTTTTTGTCCTGCGTAGTAGGATAGTATTTTAATGGGAGTACACCATCTTTAGTATATTTTCTAAGATATTCAATGCTTTGAGGATCCCAACAAGCATGTACTGCTCTAAAGTTTTCATTTTCGTAGAATAGGGGAAGAGTAGCAAACCACTCAATATACATCTTATAGCTTTTAGGGTCTTTCATAAATGCCGCCATGGTAACGGCATGTTGATTAAAGTTCTTCTTATTTTGTTCCCTTAAGTAATTCCCTTGTTTATCTTTTGTATTATAACATATAGCATTATATTCATGGTTGCCCATTAAAGCAATAGCTTGATGGTTATCTACCATGGATTTTACAATATGTAAAACTTCTACAACATTAATCCCTCTGTCAATATAGTCTCCTAAAAAAAGTACTTTTCTACTAGGGTGTTGGTAATAGCCATTGGTATTATTGTATCCTAATTGCTCTAGTAATTGCTTTAAATCATTACTATGTCCGTGAATATCTCCTATTAGATCAAAATGGTTGAAATCTGCATCAATGTTTTTCATAGTTTTTCTCTCTAATTTACAAAATAATTCACATATATAGGGGGTTATCTGTTTCATTTTTGAGTTATCATAAAAAATAGAAACAAAAAACCAGACTTATAAAGTCTGGTTTTTATATTTTAAAGTAAAAGTCTAAACTATTGTTTAGCTAAGTCTTTCATTTCTTTTTCAATCATGTCATAGAACTGATCGATTTTTGGTAATAATACGATACGAGTTCTTCTGTTGATTGCTCTATCTTGAGCTGTATCATTAGGAACAAGTGGTTGGTATTCTCCACGTCCTGCAGCTACTAAACGCTCTGGTGCAATACCATATTCGTTTTGTAAAACAGAAACAATAGAAGAAGCACGTTTAACACTTAAATCCCAGTTGTTTCTCATCATAGCATTTTTAATAGACACATTATCTGTATGTCCTTCTACCATAACTTCAAAGTCAGGTTTGCTTTGTGCAACCTTAGCAACCTTAGCTAAAACTCTCTTAGCATTATCACTAACTTCGTAACCAGCAGTTTTGAATAATAATTTGTCTGCAATAGAAATATATACTACTCCTTTTTCAACATTTATTTGAATATCTGGATCATCGAAACCAACTTCTTTTTTCAAACTTTTCACTAAAGCTAAAGTAACTGAGTCTTTTTTAGTGATTGCATCTTGTAAACGAGAGATTTTTAAATCTTTCTCTTTTAAGCTTTCTAATGATTTTTCTAGGTTTTCTGCACCTTTAGAAGATAACATCGTTAGGTTACCAACATTGCTAATTAAATCAGAAGTATTTTGTTTTAAATAGTCTACTTGACTAGCTAAAGCTTGTTTCTCTGCTAAAGTAGAGTTTAATTTAATAGTACAAGTATTTAATAAATCTTGTATTTCCTGATTTTTAGATTCTAAATCAGCAATTTTTTGTTTAGTTCCACATGAAGTAAGTGCTAAGGCAAGCACAGATAATCCTAAAACTACTTTTTTCATAATTATAATGATTGAATTTCGAATCAAATATATCAAATAGCGTGCAATTGTAATAATTTTTTATACATTTTTATTGTTAAATGTTATTATAATATTTTTTGCCTTGCACAAAGTATCTATATACAATGGAATTACAGTGATGATAATTAGAAATTGGCTCTTGTACTACCTTGTTGTTAAAGTTTGGTATTCTTTTGTAAAATGCAAAGTGAGAGCGTATTATAGCCCAACAATGCTTAGGTTTTCCTTGGGTTAAGAGCCTGATTCCTGCTATGCCATCTAAAGATAGACGGGAAAATATCGTGCAGAATTTAGAATTTTTCGGAAGATTTTTATACATCATCAATAAAGAATTCCTAAAATTTAAATAGGTCTTTTGAGGATTTTGATATCCTAAGGTTGCCCCACCTAAGTGATAAACTGTAGATAATCCACAATATTGGGTTTTATACCCCAAATGATGTGCTCTCCAGCATAAATCAATTTCCTCTTGATGTGCAAAAAAGTCCGTATCAAAACCTTTTAATTCCCAAAAAACACTTGTTCTAATAAAAAAACAAGCTCCACTTGCCCAAAAGATATCAGCTATATCGTTGTACTGGCCCATATCTTTCTCAATGGTGTCAAAAATTCTACCTCTAGTAAAGGGAAAGCCATACTTATCAATAAAGCCACCACCTGCACCAGCATATTCAAAGTACTCTGGATTTTTATAGTCTAATATCTTAGGTTGTATAATGGCTGTATTGGGGCTGTTTTCCCAAAGTTCTAAAATAGGATCAAGCCAATTGGGGGTAACTTCTATATCTGAATTAACCAGTGCTAAGTAAGGTTCTTCGATTTGCTTTAGTCCTATATTATATCCCCCTGCATAACCATAATTATCCTGGTTTTGGATTATTTTTACCTCTGGGAACTCTTGCTGTAAAACTTCTAGAGAGTTATCTGTGGAATTATTGTCAATCACATAGATCGTAGCCTGTGGGGAATATTTTACAACAGAGGGTAAAAATTGTTTCAATAAAGCTTCTCCATTGTAATTTAAAATGGCAACGGCTATTTTTTTCATAATTGTATTATTGGATAAATGGTGTGTAGATAGGGTAATCTCTTAAAAAGATATATTTATTATTGGAGTAATCCATTTGGCAGAAATAGTGATTAAGTCCATTGGTTACATACAAATATCTAGATCTAAGTTCAAAGTTATATCGAGCAATTTGATCAAAGGTCTCTTGAGTAATCTTAATGGAAGGAGCTTTACACTCTATTAAAATCTCAATTTGACCATTTGGTTGGAAAACTACCACATCGTATCGTTTGTTCATCGTATTGATCTTAACTACTCTCTCTACGCTAATTAAGGATATGGGATAGTTTTTAATATAGAGTAATTCATGGACAACATGTTGCCTAACCCATTCCTCAGGGGTAAGTAAAACAAACTTTTTACGAATCACATCAAAAATAGATAGCTTATTTTCACTATTTTTGAAGCGAAATTCAAATACGGGATAATTTAACTTTTGCATAAAGCAAAGATATTTTTTCTTTGTGAACAAGGCAATTAAAAAACAAAGGTTTTATTTTGGAGCAAATCAAACAGATAATAAAAAATATAAAGAGTAATAATGCAGCACCTATTTATTTATTAATGGGAGAGGAGCCTTATTATATAGATAAAATAAGTGATTTCATTCAAGATAATGTACTCTCTGAAGAGGAACAAGGATTCAATCAAATGGTTCTTTACGGTAGAGATGTTAGTATACAAGATATTATTTCAAATGCTAAGCGATTTCCTTTAATGGCCGATAAACAGGTTATCATTGTCAAAGAAGCCCAAGACCTAGCCCGTAGTTTTGATCAATTAGAAGCTTATGCAAACCAGGTACAACCCTCTACAGTTTTAGTTTTATGCTATAAGTATAAGGTAGTGGATAAACGCAAAAAGGTATATAAAGCTATTGAAAAAGCTGGAGTGATTTACGAAAGTAAAAAACTCAAAGAATATCAAATTGAACCTTGGCTAAATAAACAGATATCAGCAAAGGGATATACTATAGAGCCCAAAGCAAATGCCATGTTAGTGGAGTTTTTAGGAACCGACTTGTCTAAGATAAGTAATGAATTAGATAAGCTTATGCTGGTTATTCCTGCTCAAAGTACTATCACTCCTTTGGTAGTTGAGCAAAATATCGGAATAAGTAAGGATTATAATAATTTTGAATTAATCAAAGCTATAGTAGAACAAGACCGTTTTCGCGCTTTTAAAATTGTAGAGTACTTTGCTCAGAATCCTAAAAATAACCCTATAGTGGTAACGGTTGCTTTAGTATATGGTTATTTTAGTAAACTTCTACTGTATCATGGATTAGCAGATAAAAGCTCAGCAAATGTTGTAAAGCAGCTTAAAATTAATCCTTATGCAGTAAAGGACTATCAACAAGGAGTAAAACACTACTCTATGAAAGCAGTTAGCGGTGTTATTGCTAGTTTAAAGGATATAGACTTAAAGAGTAAAGGAGTAGGTTCTTTTAGCGCCACTCAATCAGATCTATTAAAAGAAATGTTAGTAAAGATTTTTAGTAAATAATTAATTATGGGATATAAGTTAGATAAAAACAAAATATTGGGATACGCCACTCTTATTATGATTTTAATGGGAGGTTTGCTAATTGGTTTAGGAGCATTGAAGTATTATGATGTAGCTGGATGGGGATTTGTATGTGTAGGAATTGGATTTTGGGCTATCGCATGGGTATTTAATGCCTTAAAAGGTAGGGTATAATGTTTTGTTTTGACTGACAAAATTAACACCTTTAGCTATGAGCTTCAAAAATAGGTGAAAGTAAAAAAGGCAACGCTATAGTAACTATAGGGTTGCCTTTTTTAATTGCTTATGCTTCTATACATACCTTTTGTCATCAAAACTTGTGGTATAATAGGATTGATTAGGTAAAACTTGTAAAAATATATTCTACAATACAATCTTCACAAATTTTAAACTAATTAAATCCCTATACAGTTTTGATACTCATCCTCTGTGGTATTGTTTAGGTGGTTTGCCGGAGATATGCTATCGCACATTTGACAAACATAAGCATCGATTGAGGGATCGTAAAAATGATTTTTATGATTATCCTCACAAAAATCATTCTCTTGTACTAAAGAATAATTTTTCATAGAATATTGATTTTATAATTTCCTTCTAAAAATACAATTTTTATATTTAATAGCCTAGTAAAAAATATGAATTTCATGTAGATTTACGTAATTTATTAATTTATTAACGATAAAGTGTGTTTAAATTAACCTTAGCCGCTTCCTTGTGAAAAAACAGTTTCTAAATTGGTTAATAAAGCGTACTTTTGGCATATGTGAGCAGAATAGACTACATTAAGAGTTTATTCCTTATTGCATATTTAATTTTTTAATTCAATTTATTATACTTTATGTCAGACGATAAAAAAGTTATTTTTTCGATGTCAAAAGTGAGTAAAACCTACTCATCGACAAATAAAACAGTTTTAAAGGATATTTATTTAAGCTTTTTCTATGGAGCTAAGATTGGAATTCTGGGACTTAACGGTTCAGGAAAGTCTTCCCTTTTAAAGATTATTGCTGGTGTGGATAAGAACTACCAAGGAGATGTTGTTTTTGCTCCAGGATATACGGTAGGATACTTAGAACAAGAGCCACAATTAGATGAGAGCAAAACAGTAATTGAAATCGTTAAAGAAGGAGCTGCTGAGGTAGTTGCTATTTTAGATGAGTTCAATCAAATTAATGATATGTTTGGCTTACCTGAGGTTTATGAAGATGCAGATAAGATGCAAAAGCTAATGGACCGTCAAGCAGAGTTGCAAGATAAGATTGATGCAGCTGGAGGATGGGAGTTAGATACTAAGTTGGAAATCGCAATGGATGCTTTACGTACTCCTGAGCCAGATACACCAATTAGTGTTTTATCCGGAGGGGAGCGTCGTCGTGTTGCTTTATGTAGATTACTTTTACAAAACCCAGATGTGTTATTACTAGATGAGCCTACCAACCACTTAGATGCTGAATCTGTACATTGGTTAGAGCAACATTTACAACAATATAAAGGAACTGTTATTGCCGTAACCCACGACCGTTATTTCTTAGATAATGTAGCAGGATGGATTTTGGAGCTAGATAGAGGAGAAGGTATTCCATGGAAAGGAAATTACTCTTCTTGGTTAGATCAAAAAAGTAAGCGTTTAGAGCAAGAGGAAAAAGTTGCTTCTAAAAGACGTAAGAACTTAGAAAGAGAATTAGATTGGGTTCGCCAAGGTGCTAAGGGTAGACAGACTAAACAAAAAGCTAGGTTACAAAACTATGATAAGCTTTTAAATGAAGACCAAAAGCAATTAGAGGAGAAGTTAGAGATTTATATCCCAAATGGTCCTCGTTTAGGTACAAATGTAATCGAGGCAAAAGGAGTAAGTAAAGCTTTCGGAGATAAGTTATTATATGAAGACTTAAACTTTACTTTACCTCAAGCTGGTATCGTAGGGATTATCGGGCCAAACGGTGCTGGAAAATCTACTATCTTCCGTATGATAATGGGAGAGCAAGAGCCAGATCAAGGAAGTTTTGATATTGGTGAAACAGTAAAGATTGCTTATGTTGACCAAACTCACTCTAATATTGATCCAGAGAAATCTATTTGGGAAAACTTCTCAGATGGTCAGGAATTAATTCAAATGGGTGGACGTCAAGTTAACTCACGTGCTTATTTAAGCCGTTTTAACTTTGCTGGTTCAGAACAAAACAAAAAAGTATCTACTTTATCTGGAGGGGAAAGAAACAGATTGCACTTAGCAATGACCCTAAAAGAAGAAGGAAACGTACTTTTACTGGATGAGCCTACAAACGACTTGGATGTAAATACATTACGTGCATTAGAGGAGGGTCTAGAGAACTTCGCAGGATGTGCTGTAGTAATTTCCCACGACCGTTGGTTCTTAGACCGTATTTGTACGCATATTTTAGCTTTTGAAGGAGAGTCTCAAGTATATACTTTTGAAGGATCTTTCTCTGAATATGAAGAGAATCGTATTAAGCGTTTAGGAGATGCAGCTCCAACACGTTTAAAATATAAAAAGTTAGTACGCTAATTTTAAACACTTTTTAAAAAAGGTCTTAGAGTAATCTAAGACCTTTTTTTGATAGATATAAAAAGGCTTTATTAATATCTCAAATCACTAGTTTTTACTGTGTTGCTAAAGTATGTAGTTGTATTTGCATTTTAATTGCTTGGTTATTATGGTTTTGAGAACAAGCTGTATTTCTTTAAATCTATCATTGCTATAGTTTGTATCATTTTTATTTATTGAATAGTATATTAAGTCAAATTACAGAAGGAATTTAATATATTCATCTATAAAAGAAAGGATAGTAGGGCTAAATCGCTATAATTTGTAGCTTAATTTAAACGTTAAGAAATTGATTTATAATAGTCTGGCTTTTTGAAAGGTTTGTTTTACTCTTGATATATGATTTTAGATGCTATGTATTGTATCTAAATGAAATTGAGTTGTATTTATTAAGGACTTAGTCAAAATGTTTCATTATCTATTGGTATATATTTTAATGCCTAGCTAGCTTAAGATAGGGGTGTTTGATATAATTGGACGAAACGTTTTTACAAATGGTTATTCTCCTAGTATTATAGGGGTAGAAGCTCAATATTTAACCCTAGATATAATATCTGTTTAAATGCGATCTAATAAGGAATATGGGAGTAGTAAAGAGTGGAGGTGAGCTATATAGCTTTGGAGTATGCTCTGTATTAAATTGCACCTTTAGAATATAGAATAAAAAATGGGGGTCTTTACTTTAAAGTAAAGACCCCCATTTTTTATAAGAAAACTTATTTGACCTTATATAAAGGTGATAAATAAGTTTAAAATAAGTGCGTTTAAAATATCAATAAAAAAGGCACCAACCATTGGAATAACTAAAAAAGCTTTTTTAGATGGTCCAAAGCGGTTTGTTACTGCTTGTATGTTAGCTACAGCTGTTGAGGTTGCACCTAAGCCAAAACCACAATGTCCTGCTGCTAGAACTACTGCATCGTAGTCTTTACCCATAAAACGGTAGGTAATGTTGGCAGCGAATATAATCATTAATACAACTTGTAATAATAAAATAAATAACACAGGTAAAGCTAGATCAATAATCAACCATAATTTTAGACTCATTAAAGCACAAGCTAAGAAAATGGATAATCCAATGTTTCCTAAAAGTTCTGTTGGTTCATCTACAATTTTGGTTTTAAATAGATGAGTGGCTGTATTGCGTATTAAAACTCCAATGAATAAACACCAAACAAAAGCTGGGAGTTTAAAACTGTATTGTGCATTCCAAGTAGCAAGAATATTACCAACCACTAAACAAATTGCAATCATTGTTATAGAACCAAGTACATTTCGGTAGTTAATTAGGTTAGGTTTTTCTTCAAAATCAGCAGGCTCATTTAAGCTAGAGAACTCTGGATTTAACTCTGCTGTTTTATTTGCTTTAGAATCTAAAGGAGCGTAGTTCTTCTTTTTTAGTAAGCGGTAAGCCAAAGGTCCTCCAATGGTACCACCAAAAATTAAACCGAAGGTAGCACAGGCCATTCCAATTTCTTTCGCACCTGGTAGTGGGTTGCCACTTTGTGCAAAATCATCTGCCCAAGCTCCAGCTGTCCCATGGCCACCAGTTAAGGTAATTGAACCTGCAATAAGTCCAAAACGTGGATCTAAGTCCATGATTTTAGCCATTGTTACTCCTAAGGTGTCTTGACAAATAATGAAAGTAGCTGCAATAACTAAAAAGAAGATAAGGGATTTGCCTCCTTTAATAAGTTGGGCAAAGTCTGCGTTAAGGCCAATAGAAGAAAAGAATATTAACATCATTCCTTGTTGCAGTCCTGCGTGGAAAATAAATTCTTTTCCTAAAAAAGAATATGCCCCCCAACAAAGTAGTGCAATTAGGAACCCACCCACTACAGGCTCGGGTATGTTGTACTTTTTGAAAAAATTAATTCTTTGAACAATTACTCGGCCTAAAAATAGTACCAAGCAAGCAAACATAAGAGTTTCGTATATTCCAAATTCCATATATCTAAGGTGATTTTTGTTTTAAAATATTAATAATTCTGTTGTAAGAGTAGCAAATATATAGAAACAAGTCTCTAAAAAAATAAAATGGAATGAAATTTTCTCGTTTAACCATATATTTAGTACTATTATCATATATTATGTAAGTTTGGAGGTGTTTTTTTGGGTTATATGGAATGGAATAAATTCCTTAAAAATAATTGAGAAGATTTTTTGCTGAAAGTAAGGAATTAGCTATTTTTGCGCATGCAACACAATGTACTTATATTAGATTTTGGATCGCAATACACACAGTTGATTGCGAGAAGAGTTCGTGAAATGAATATTTTTTGCGAAATCTTACCTTACAATGAAATACCAACAGACATGACAGAGTATTCTGCTGTTATTTTGTCTGGTAGTCCTTATTCTGTTCGTTCTGAACAAGCTTTACATCCAGACTTGACAAATATTAAAGGAAAAATGCCTTTATTGGGAGTTTGTTATGGAGCACAATATTTAGCACACTTTAACCAAGGAAATGTAGCCCCTTCAAAAACAAGAGAGTATGGGCGTGCAAATCTTACTTTTATGGAAGAATCGGAGCCTTTATTTAAGGATGTTCCTGCTTCTAGTCAAGTATGGATGAGTCACAGCGATACAATCGAAACTTTACCAGAGAATGGTGTTTTATTAGCTAGCACTAAAGATGTAAAAAATGCAGCTTATAAAATTCAAGGAGAGACTACTTATGGAATTCAATTCCATCCAGAGGTTTTCCACTCTACAGATGGAGCGGCAATCCTAAAGAACTTCCTTGTTGATATTGCTAATGTAGAGCAAAACTTCACACCAAGTGCTTTCGTAGAAGAAACGGTAGCTAATTTAAAACAAACTATTGGTGAGGAAAAAGTAGTTCTAGCTTTATCTGGAGGAGTAGACTCTACTGTAGCTGCTGTATTATTGCACAAAGCTATTGGAGAAAACTTACACTGTATTTTTGTAAACAATGGGCTTTTACGTAAAAATGAATTCCAAACTGTACTTGAAAACTACAACGGAATGGGGTTAAACGTAAAAGGAGTAGATGCTACAGATCGTTTTATGGAAGCTTTAGCTGGTTTAGAAGAGCCAGAAGCTAAAAGAAAAGCAATTGGTAGAGTATTTATCGAAGTATTTGACGATGAAGCAAAATTAATTAAAGATGCTACTTTCTTAGGTCAAGGTACTATTTATCCTGATGTAATCGAATCTATCTCAGTTAAAGGACCATCAGCAACAATTAAATCTCATCATAACGTAGGTGGTTTACCTGACTTTATGAAATTGAAAATTGTTGAGCCTTTAAGAATGTTATTTAAAGATGAGGTTCGTAGAGTAGGTGCTTCTTTAGGTATTGATCCTGAATTATTAGGAAGGCACCCTTTCCCAGGACCAGGATTAGCAATTCGTATCTTAGGAGATATCACCCAAGAAAAAGTAAGATTACTTCAAGAGGTAGATGCTATTTTTGTAGAAGGATTAAAAGAACATAATCTATATAACTCTGTATGGCAAGCAGGAGCAATCTTATTGCCTGTAAATAGTGTAGGAGTTATGGGAGATGAAAGAACGTATGAGAAAGTTGTAGCTTTAAGAGCTGTTGCTTCTACCGATGGTATGACTGCAGACTGGGTTCACCTTCCGTATGAATTCTTAATGGAAATTTCCAATAAAATCATCAATAATGTGAGAGGGGTAAATAGAGTAGTGTATGACATTAGTTCTAAGCCGCCTGCAACAATTGAATGGGAATAATTTAACCAAATAAGTAAGTCGCTGTAACTTTGTTGTAGCGACTTATTATTTTATTGAATAGATTTGCACAATGAGAAAGAATTTTATTGCTATTTTATCCGCATTTATTATTACTGCTAGTGGAGTTAGTGCTCAGCAGAGAGAAACCTTTTCTACCTATACAGTGAGTAAAGGTGAAACAATTAGTAAAATTGCTAGAGATTATAATATTACCGTTACAGAGTTATTTAAATATAATCCTGAGGCAAAAAGTGGAATTAGACCAGGACAGCTGCTTTTGATTCCACAGAAATACGAGTCTACTACAAAACAAACTAATTCAGAATCTACTACAAAACAAAGTAGTTCAGAATCTACTGCTCCTAGTACTAAGCAACACACCTATGTAGTTCAGCCTAAAGAAACTTTATATAGTATTAGTAAGGCTCATAATGTAAGTATTGAAAATCTGTTATTTTGGAATCCGGAATTAAAATTAACTGGTTTGCAAACTGGTTCTGTTATAATAATTGGGCAAGATCAACAAAATCCTCAAGAAGGATCTGTTAAATACCCAACTAGTTTAACAGCCTCTTCTGTAGATACTATTGTAGATATTAATAATATATATTATAAATATATAAAGGTAGAGCCTCAATCTACTTTATATGGACTAGCTGTGCTTTACCAAACTTCTATTCAAAGATTAGTGGAATTAAATCCTGAGTTACAACAAGGATTAAAAACTGGTCAGCAAATAAAAGTACCTTCTTTTGGTGCTACAACTATAGCAAAAGAAGATAAGAAAGTAGATCAAAACAAGCAAACGCCTGATTTTGTATCCATAAGAGTGGAGCCTAAACAGACCTTATATAGTTTAGCGCGTAATTATAATGTGAGTGTTGGTGATTTGCTTTTATGGAACCCAGAGATTCAAAAGCAAGGTCTTCAAAGTAATATGATTATTAAAATTAAGGTTGATAATCCGCAAGATTTCGAGCAAATTATTGTAGAACAGGATTTTACCGATACAATAGATGCTCCTTTAAAATTAGAGAATTCACTGGATTTAAATACTTCAAAGAAAGTTGCTCTATTGTTGCCATTTAATGTTAATGGGGTAGGAGAAGACGTAGAAGCAAAACTTCAGAGTGATAATTTTTTAAATATGACTCTTGACTTTTACTCTGGTGCTAAATTAGCAGTTAGTAAAGCAAGATCTATGGGACTTGATGTTCAAGTAGATGTATTTGATTCTAATGAAGGTAAGAATTCTTCAAGTGTTATCGAAATATTTTCTTCTAATAATTTTAGAGATACGGATGCTATTATAGGGCCGTTCTTTCAGTCCAACGTTGAAAATGCAGCTAAGAACTTACCTAATAGTAAAGTTGTCTTAGTTTCTCCTTTATCAAATGAAAAGGCTGTGGGTTCTGCTAGAGTAATACAAACTATGCCTTATAGTGATGTTTTAAAATCTACTTTACTAAATTATTTTTTAAAGCAAAAGGATACTAAAGTTACTGTGATAGTGGATGATAGAAGAGCCTCTACAAAGAAATTTATGAGAGAAAACTATCCTTCGGTACGAACAATTAGTACAACAGACTTAGCTAGTGTAGATAAGAGTTTATCTTCAGGAGTTAAAAATGTTTTTATTTTAGATTCTGCAAGTATTGAGTCGGCTTCTTTATTAACTAAAACATTGAGCAAATTAGTGGGTAGTTATGATATTCAACTAGCTAGTTTTGACAAATCTGATATATTTGAGTATAGTGAAATTACCGTTCAATCTTTAGTGGACTTAAAATATATTTACGCTTCAGTAACTAAAGATACGGATAATTCAATGGATGAAGCTGATTTTTATCAAGCATATAAAGATCAATTTAAGATTGCTCCTAATCGCTTTGCAGTAAGAGGTTATGATGTGACTTTAGATGTTATTTTGAGGTTGTTTCAAAAGCAAGGTTTTTCACAAACCCTACAGTTAAGTTCTCAAGAATTAGAAAATAAATTTGACTATGTACCAACTTCTAATGGTGGTTTAACTAATAAAGGAGTTTACTTACTACAGTATAATGATGATTTTACAGTAAAAGTGGTACAGTAATTATTTAGATTAATGATAAATAACCAGGAGTATTTAGTGGAATTGGCCCATGCAAGAATGCCATTTGGTAAGTTTCAAGGGGTGTATTTAATTGATTTACCCGAGCATTATGTGGTGTGGTACCATAATAAAGGTTTTCCTAAAGGAAAGCTCGGCGAGCAATTAGCTTTGGTTTATGAATTGAAACTTAATGGTTTAGAAACTATTATTCATAATATTAGAAGAAATTATACTAAATAAGAAAGAATATAAGGCTTAAGAAATTTTCTTAAGCCTTTTTTTATGGGATTGATTTTTCAAGAGGTTTGTAGGTATTGTTAAAATTTCAGGGCGTTTTCTTCTTAGAATTGATTTTTGTGTACTTATTTTTGAGTTTTAAGTAGAATAATGTAATTGAAACAGCTAGGTTTGTTGATTATATAAAAAAATATATAAAAGTTTGTAATGTCAATAACTATGCGGGGTTTTGCTGGAAAAAAGGTTTTTAAAAAGGCTTTACGAAGACAATAATTAATCGTAAATTTGCACCTTGTAAAAATCGAATGATTATGATGAATATTCCAACTTCCAGTTTACCACGAGTAGTTATTATTGGTGGAGGTTTCGGAGGACTGTCTCTTGCTAAAAAATTAAAAAATCAAAACTTTCAAGTTGTCTTACTTGATAAGCACAATTACCATACGTTTCAACCATTGTTATATCAAGTTGCAACAGGTGGGTTAGAATCAGGGTCTATTGCATACCCGATTCGTAAGGTAGTTCAATCTCAAAACGAGGTGTTCTTCCGCTTAGCAAATGTAGAGCGTATTGATACCCAAAATAAAAAAGTAGTTTCTGATATTGGTACCATTTTTTATGACTATTTAGTAATTGCTACTGGATCTAAGACTAATTACTTCGGAAACGAGGAGATTAAGAGAAACAGTATGGCAATGAAAACTATACCTCAGTCTTTAGATATTAGAAGTTTAGTTTTGGAAAACTTTGAAGCTGCTTTATTAACTAATGATATTGAGGAGCGTAAAGCATTAATGAACTTTGTTATTGTAGGTGCAGGACCAACAGGAGTAGAGTTAGCTGGTGCTTTGGCGGAAATGAAAAAACATATCTTACCGAAGGATTATCCAGACTTAGACTTTAGTTTAATGGAGATCAACGTTGTTCAAGGTGCAAATAGAGTACTTGATGCTATGAGCGAGAAGAGTTCTATTGCAGCAGAAAAATTCTTAAAGCAACTTGGAGTTACTGTTTGGTTAAGTGAGATTGTTACCAATTACGATGGGGAAAAAGTAACCACTAAGAGTGGAAATGACTTTATTTCTCAAAACGTTATTTGGACCGCTGGTGTAATGGGGGCTGATATTGAAGGTTTCGATAAGCCAACTGTTATGCAAAGAGGTAATAGAATGAAAGTTAATGAGTTTAACCAAGTGGAAGGTTTTAGTGATATTTTTGCTATCGGTGATATAGCCGCAATGATTACTGAAAAAACTCCAATGGGACATCCTATGATGGCACAACCTGCTATTCAACAAGGAGATTTATTAGCTAGTAACTTAGTTCGTTTAGCTAAAGGGCAACCTATGAAGGCCTTCAGTTATAATGATAAAGGTTCTATGGCGACAATTGGACGTAATAAAGCTGTAGTGGACTTACCAAAATTCCATTTTAATGGTTTCTTTGCTTGGTTTGTTTGGATGTTTGTTCACTTAATGTCTTTAATTGGTTTTAGAAACAAATTAGTTGTTTTCTCTAACTGGTTATATAACTACCTAATGTTTGATAGACAAGCGCGTTTAATTATACGACCTTATAAAAATAAACACAAGATAGATAAACAATCTTAAGGCGTTAACATTGTATTAGTAAAGAGGTTTCTTCTTTTGGTAATTAATCAAAAGATCTACGAATTTGCTATAAGACTGCAAACCATGCTGTTGGTTGTTGACCTTTAGGAAAGTGTCATAAAATAGTGTAAAGAAAGAATCCGTAAAGTTTCTATGCTTATGCCAAAACACTGCGTTTTCAAGGATATTATCTTTAATACCTTGGGGAATGCTTTGAAGGATAGCAAGGAATTCTTCGGATTCTTTTTTGTTTAACTCCCCTAGGCAATACCTTAAAGCAAATATATTTGCAGCGTATTGATTTAGTAAAGAATTATGGTGATAATTGGCTAGAAATCCTATAAAATTGGCATCACTTTCTCTTGCGAAGCCATATTGATGCGCTACCTCATGGCTAGCTGTAATTGGCATGGTTAATTTTGGGATATGCCTATTTATTTGAGCCTCGTTAGTCAAGGGGTTAATATAACCGGAAAATCCCATAAAAGTAATTAAGGAACTATATAAGGATTTTTTCAAAGAGGTTTCTCTATAGGAAAAGATGCCAAGTTGTTTAGAGGCTTGTTTTATACCCATTGGTACTCCTTGGATGATTTGATCTACTGAATCATTGTTTTTTACTGCAATATCTTTATGAGCTGCAAGTTCTTGATGTTGTTGTTTCGTTTTTTCTATAATCAACTTGGTAACCTCTACTAATTGCTGTGTAGTATAACTTTGTTCTAAGTCAAGTTGTTTGTCAATTGGAAGATTGTAATTATTGAGACCCCATGTGATATTAAAGATACTCCAGGCTATTGAAACAGTAAGTATTGTATTGGAGCCAAATTGAATCAATTTTTTCTTTACAGTGATTGGGCTACTAATAAGAGCGAATATATTGTATAAGATAAAACCAATTAGTCCTATATAAACAGTGTCTCCAACTGAAAAAGGCAGATGTTTTGTTAGAAGGTTTGTATAGTTACTATATAAAAGGTATATATCATTTGTATAGTATTTTTGTACTAAAACGGGATGATAGCTTGCTATATAAAGTAAGATCCATAAAGTAATTGCTATATAGATGCTTAGGAGTGTTTTCTTGTTGAAATTGCCCATTTCTATGATTGGATTGTTTTTATAGTCAATTTAAAAGGCTCATGTAGGGGAAAGATAAGCATTTTAGTTGCATTATTTCAAGCTTTAAATGTTCTAAGTAGTAGGGAATTGTTTTGTTTTACAAATAGGTGTAAAACAAAAAAGAACTACTTGAAGGGGGGAGTAGTTCTTTTTGTTAATGGGAAACCCACTAAAAATGCTATATTACGATAAGGGATTATAAAAATATAAATTACATTATTTGAATAATCACAACTATAATGCAAAGGTAATAAATAAATCGGTACACAATAGGCTTGGTTGAAAATAATAAAGTTAATTTATTGTGAATTAATGGGTTGTGTTTTTTACTACTTATTTTCTTAAGTTATAATAGATATAAAAAACAAAGATTAACACAGAATTACAAGGTTTATTTTTATATTGCTAGTTAAATACAAGCTATAATGTGGCATAATCCTATGGATAACTGTTTCTTATGGTTCATAAAAAATGGTGTTTTAAATACTTTGAGGAGTAATAAAACAAAAGTTTTAAAATAATTATTCTTTAATTGCGTTTGTATTTGAAATAACAATTAATTAAAAGGAAATCATTTTACATGATAAAAAGGAGTCTGTTACTTATTTGTTTTTTAGTGGGAGTACATCAAGTACAAGCTCAAAAAAAGCATCAAGAGTTAACCAAAGAAGATTATTTAGAGGATTTTGATGTATTGGTAAATATTATCCAAAAGCAACATCCTAATGCATATAGATTCACCACAGAACAGGAGTTTAATGAAAATGTGGTGCGTTTAAGGAATGAATTAGAGCAAAATCCTACCTATGCTCAGTTTTTGTTATCAAGTCCTTTGTCATATATCAATGATGCACATTCTGGGCTCAGTACCGATTTAGTTTTTTTTGAAGACTTTGCAAAAAAAGCCTATTTTTTTCCTTTTTCCACTGTAGTTTATAATGGTAAAGTATATGTGAATCAATTTGGACAAGATATCCCGCAAGGTGCCTTATTAGTGGAGGTTAATGGCCATAAAGTAGAAGACTTACTAGAGAGTATAAAAATAAGTTCCGATGGAGGTATTCAAGCAATTAATGCAAAAGATTTCTCCTTGTATTGTTCCTTTATGTTTAGTGATAAAGATACCTATGAAATCACTTATAAACTAGGGGAAGATGCTCAAGAACAATTCCATATAAGTCTTAAAGCTGTGGATTATTCACGTAGTTATTACAATTCTCAAAAATCTATACTTCCAATTGATTTAATAAGCTATTCCTATGGAATTTTTGCTAAAGAGTTAAATGAAGATACCTATTGTTTGACTATTAAAACATTCGGGTTTTCAGAAGAATATGCTTATCATAAGCTTAACGAGTTTTTTGGTGAACTCAATAAGAAAGGAATTAAGAATTTAGTTATAGATATTAGAGCCAATGGTGGTGGTCTATTAAGTAATATCCCTTTGTATTATTCTTTTATATCCAAAGACAAAACATTTTCTAATAAATACAAATATGCCACAAAGGTGATTGATATTCAAGTTAGAGAAAATTTAGTGGATAGTAATGAAAGGCAGCTATCCGATATGGATATTAAGAATATGGATAATTTTATGCTTCAACGTTATGACTATGATCCTCAAAGTGAATATTACTTTGGAAATAGTCGACTTGAGGAGAATTATTTGGAGAATTATCCTAGGGATAGAAATGCTTTTGATGGCAATGTGATACTATTAATAGATAATAATACAGTCTCTGCGGCAGCTTATTTTGCTAGCTTATTTCAGCAAAACAATAGGGGAATAATCGTTGGTCAAGAAACTAGAACCTGTAGCAATTTCACCACTGCTTCCTGGTTTTTAAATTATAAACTTCCCAATACCCAAACTATTGTGAATTTACCTCGTTCCGAAGTGTTTTTTAATCAAGATATAGAAGAGCAAGTCCAATGTAGAGGGGTAATACCCAATTTCTCTGTGAGTGAAGGACTTTTTGTAAAAAGTTTAAAGCAAGCAAAAGACCCAGATATTGAATTGGTCTTACAGTTATTGGAAAAACAAAAAATAGAGCAAAGAGTAATGCAATCTAATTTAGAGTAGTTCGTAAGGTAAAGCTACTAGTGGAAAAGGGATAATTGATGTTGTTTTGCCCCCTTGATGCGTATTATCGAAAAAAATTAGCATTAGGTAGTAAAATTCCTTTTATTAAGTAGGGTTTAAGCATTAATTGTCTACATTTGGAATACAAATACAAAATTCAAATACAAAGATATGAGTCAAGAGATAAGAGATTTACAACCTAAGGAGTTGTGGGGTCAATTTGCAGATTTAAATGCAGTTCCTCGTCCTTCTAAAAAAGAAGAGCGCGTAATTGAATTTATGATGAACTTTGGTAAAAGTCTTAATTTAGAAACAATTAAAGATCAAGTAGGTAACGTTATTATTAAAAAGCCTGCTACCTCTACAATGGCTGATCGTAAGACAGTAGTGTTACAATCCCATTTAGATATGGTACATCAAAAGAATAACGATACAGAGTTTGATTTTGATACTCAAGGTATACAAATGTTTGTAGATCAGGATTGGGTAAGAGCAAAAGGTACTACTCTTGGTGCAGATAATGGAATAGGAGTAGCTACTATCATGGCTATTTTAAAGAGTAATGATATTGAGCATCCTGCTATTGAAGCTCTTTTTACCATCGATGAAGAAACTGGTATGACAGGTGCTAAAGGTTTAGTAGGTGGACTATTAGAAGGAGAGATTCTTTTGAATTTAGATACAGAGGAGGACGACGAAATTGATATTGGTTGTGCTGGAGGTATAGATGTAACTGCTACTGCTGAATATGACGAAGAATTAGTTCCAGAGGGATCAGTTGGTTATAAAATTACAGTGAAAGGTTTAAATGGTGGACATTCTGGTATGGACATCCATAAAGGACTTGGTAACGCTAATAAGATTATGAACCGTTTACTTTTTGACTCTTTTGATTCTTTCGGTTTACAAATTGAATCTATTGTAGGAGGGAGTTTACGTAATGCAATCCCAAGAGAAAGTGTAGCTAGAGTTATTATTGCTCAAATTTATGATGAGGCTTTCGTTTTTGATATGAATGTCTTAGTGGAAGAAATAAGAGAAGAATTACATACAGTAGATCCAAACTTTGAAGTGGTTTTTGAGAAATTAGAACCAAGTGATTCACCCAAGTTTGTAATGCCTCCTATGGCTCAGTACTTCTTTGTACGTTCTTTATATGCAGCTCATAATGGGGTGTATAAAATGAGTACAGATTTTGAAGATTTAGTAGAAGCTTCAAATAATATTGCAAAAGTAGAAGTAGGGCAAGGGAAGTTATCGGTTAAATGTTTAACTCGTTCTTCGGTAGAATCTTCTAAAATGGATTTAGCCAACTCTCTTAGAAGCGCATTTGAATTAATGGGTTGTGAGGTAGAATTCTCTGGATCTTACCCAGGATGGAGTCCTAATTCAAATAGTGAGATTTTAGGAGTTTTAGAAGAAATATATGAAAAGCAAAACAATGCTAAAGCTAATGTAGTGGCTTGTCATGCAGGTTTAGAATGTGGAATACTAGGTACGCACTACCCAGAGATGGATATGATTTCTTTTGGACCAACAATTCGTGGAGCACACTCTCCAGATGAAAGAGTTAGCATTTCTTCAGTTCAGAAATACTGGAAGTTTATTTTGGAAGTATTGAAAAATATTCCAAAGAAAAATTAAATATCTTTATAAGCCAACTTTTTAAGTTGGCTTATTTTTTTAGGATTAAAACCTTATTTTTTATACAATAAAGTTAATACCGGATTAATTACTTTTTCTGCTAGATTTTTTGTAATTTGTACCCAAAGTTTAAAAAGGTAAATACTATGAAGAAAACACTTTTAGCACTGTTATTTGTAGGAGCGTTAATGGCTTCTTGTGGAGATAAAAAACAAGACAATACTAGTGAAAATACCACTGAGGTAGAATCGGTACAACAAAAGAATTTAAATTATACTTTGAGTTGGACAGCTTTTAAAACGCCTGAAAAAGTTGGAGTTACTGGTAGCTTTACAGATATTAAATTATCGGGATTAAACCCAAAAGGGACTACTATAGAGCAAGAATTACAAGGTGCAACTTTTGTGGTAACTACCTCTAGTGTAACCACAAAAGATGCAGCAAGAGATCAAACTTTAGTAGCTAATTTCTTTAGTCAAATGACTGGAAATATTAGTGGTTTTTTTGGTGAGTTCACCCAAGATAAGGTATTGATTCACTTGACAATGAATGGGAAAACAATTGAAAAGGAGTTTGATTACACTACTATTGAAAATGGTATCCACATTAAAGGTAGTATCGATATTATTAGTGATTTCGCTGCTCAGAGTGCATTTAATAGCCTACACGAGGCTTGTAAGGCCTTACATGAAGGTAAAACTTGGTCTGATGTAGATATTTCAGTAGATATTACAAAATAATACAATTGTAAAAAAGCATAAATTTGAAGGGGAATATTTAGTGATATTCCCCTTTTTTTTATACCTTTGCAAACCAAATTAATTATCTGTTTAAAGATATGTTAGATAGACTACAAATTATAAAACAACGTTTTGATGAAGTTTCTGATTTGATTATTCAACCAGATGTAATCATGGATCAAAAGCGTTATGTACAATTAAATAAGGAGTACAAAGATTTAAAACAGCTTGTTGAGAAACGTGCTGAATACATTGATGTAACTGGAAATATTGAAGAAGCTAATGAAATTATCGCTGATGGTAGTGATGATGAAATGGTGGAAATGGCAAAAATGCAACTTTCAGAGGCAAAGGAACGTTTACCAGAATTAGAAGAAGAGATCAAATTCTTATTAATACCTAAAGACCCAGAGGATGCCAAAAACGTAATGGTAGAGGTAAGAGCTGGTACAGGTGGAGACGAGGCAAGTTTATTTGCTGGTGACCTATATAGAATGTATACTAAATACTGTGAAAGTAAAGGTTGGAGAACTTCTGTGGTAGATGTAAATGAAGGAACTTCTGGAGGTTATAAAGAGGTTATTTTCGAAGTTACTGGAGAGGATGTTTATGGGACTTTAAAATTTGAGGCTGGTGTACACCGTGTACAACGTGTTCCTCAAACGGAAACTCAAGGTCGTGTACATACTTCAGCTGCAACTGTAATGGTTTTACCAGAAGCAGAAGAATTTGATGTACATATTGATATGAACGATGTTCGTATTGACTTATTCTGTTCTTCAGGTCCTGGAGGTCAGAGTGTGAACACAACAAAGAGTGCTGTTCGTATGACACACGTTCCAACGGGATTAGTGGCTCAATGTCAGGATGAAAAATCTCAACATAAAAATAAGGATAAAGCTTTATCTGTTTTACGTTCAAGATTATATGAAATGGAACTTGCTAAAAAGCAAGAGGAAGATGCTATTAAACGTAACTCACAAGTAAGTAGTGGAGATAGATCTGCTAAGATTAGAACCTATAACTACCCTCAAGGTCGTGTAACGGATCACCGTATTGGTTTAACCCTATACGATTTAGATGGAGTAATGAATGGTAATATTCAGAAAATCATTGACGAATTACAAATGGTTAGTAATACAGAGAAGCTTAAAGAAAGCGACGTATTCTAATTTATTGATTCTATTATATTTAACCACACTTACTTTTGTATAGTGTGGTTTTTTTTAAAATACTAATTTGCACTTAGAATGACCACACAACAATTAATTGAGCAGATAAAAAGCAAAAAATCCTTTCTTTGTATAGGATTAGATGTTGATTTAAATAAAATACCTAAGCATTTACTAGATCAAGAAGATCCTATTTTTGCTTTTAATAAAGCCATCATTGATGCAACCCATGACCTAGCGGTTTCTTATAAACCTAATATTGCTTTTTATGAAGCATATGGTTTAAAAGGGTGGGAGTCTTTAAAAAAGACTATCGATTATATTAATACACATTATCCACAGATTTACACCATCGCGGATGCAAAACGTGGTGATATAGGTAATACTGCTACCATGTATGCAAAAGCTTTTTTTGAAGATATGGATTTCGATAGTGTGACTGTTGCACCTTATATGGGGAAGGATTCTGTAGAACCTTTTTTAGCCTTTGAAGATAAGCATACTATTTTACTAGCTTTAACAAGTAATGCTGGGGCCTTTGATTTTCAAACCCAAGAAATCGATGGAGTTCCTCTTTATGAGAAAGTACTTAGTGTATCTCAGGAATATAAAAATGCACATAACTTAATGTATGTTGTTGGTGCTACAAAAGCAGAATACTTTCAACAAATTAGAAAGATAGTTCCTAATAGTTTTTTATTAGTTCCTGGAGTTGGAGCTCAAGGAGGAAATTTACAAGATGTTTGTAAATATGGACTAAATAAGGATGTTGGTTTGTTAATCAACTCTTCAAGAGGAATTATTTACGCAGGAAATGGAGTGGATTTTGCAGAAAAAGCAAGAGAGCAAGCTTTATTAATGCAACAGGAAATGGAGCAAATTTTAAATTCAAAGTAATGATTGTTTTAAAAGACCAAATAGGTAAGGAGCATAGCTTTGAAGCTACTCCTAAACGTATTGTATCTTTAGTTCCTTCTCAAAGTGAAACTCTTTTTGATTTAGGTTTGGAAGATGAGTTAGTTGGAATTACTAAGTTTTGTGTTCACCCATATCATTTAAGAGCAACTAAAACTAAAGTTGGTGGTACTAAGAAAGTAGATATAGAAAAAATTAAGGCATTACGTCCTGATATTATAATTGCCAATAAGGAAGAAAATACTCTAGAGATTGTAGAAAGTTTAAAGGATATTTGTCCAGTATGGGTTACCGATGTAGTAACTCTAGAGGATAATATTCAAATGATACAAGATTTTGGAATATTGTTTAATAAGCGTACTGAGGCGCAGAAGTGGATTGATAAAATTAATTTTGCGCAAAGGGATTTTATGCAATTTGTGGCTAGTAAACCTAGTTACAAAGCAGCTTACTTTATTTGGAGAGAGCCTTATATGGCTGCTGGAGATAATACTTTTATCAATGAGTTATTGCGTATCAATAAATTCGAGAATATTTATACTAATAAACCTGGTAGATATCCTGAAGTTGAAATACGTAAGATTAGAATTCAAGGGGATCCTGAATTGATTTTCTTATCCTCAGAACCTTATCCATTTAAAGAAGAACACGCCTTTGAAGTAGGGCGTTGTACGCATCATGGTAAGACTGTATTTGTGGATGGAGAAATGTTCTCTTGGTCGGGAACTCACTTGTTTAAGGCCTTTGAATACTTTAAGCAGATTCACAATAGAATTGAATAGAAAAATAAAAACCGAGTAGGGGCCTAATCCTACTCGGTTTTTTTATTAACTAACCCTAACCTTTATGAAATCAATCATATTTTGTTACTGCAAATATCTAAAAATAATATTTCTTAATTAGTTAAATGAATGTTATAATATTGTTATTTAATCAAAATGTTTAATTTTTTACTTTTTGTTAAACAAGTTTCTTAAAAGTTTGGATTTATTGTTTTTTACCTCTGTATTTTGGTTTGAAGTAGTAGTATTTGGTGTATTTTCTGTTTTATCTTGAATGGAGAATACTTCTTGTAGTAAAGAATTGCTTCTAGCCCCTGGTAAATTTTCTCTTATGGATTCTTCCTCTACAGCTATCATAGTAAATACCCCTTGCATTGTTTCTTTGGTAACATAGTCTGTTAAATCGGTATTAACTGGGTTTACTAATGGTAGGTTATTATAGGTATTGAAAATATTTTGCCATACTTTATCTGCTCCTACTTTAGAAAGTGATTCATTAATAATGGGAGTTAGTTGATCGTATAAAGCGTTACTAGTTGCATTTTTTAGATAAGTAGTAGCTCCATCAGGAGTTTGAAGTAAGATGGAAGTTGCATCTTTAAAGGAAATATTTTTAACTGCTTCTATAAATATCGGTGTAGATTGTTTTACTGCTGTTTCTGCTGCTCTATTAAGCAAGATAAGTCCTTGGTCGGCTAGATTAGCCATACCTAACTTACGTAAAGTTTCATCTACTTTTCTTACTTGCTCAGGTAACAAAATTTTGACCATTTCGTTTTTATAAAAACCATCTTTTTGTGTAAGGTTTGCCACTTTTTCAGTAATCCCTTTGTTTAAAGCAAGTTTTAAAGCCTGAGCAATTTTGTCTTGTGGTAAAGAAGTTAAAAGACCAGGGTTTTCTTGAGCATGTAATTGGATTGTAGTTGGGCTCAAACATAGCATTGCTGCAAATAGGATGCCTTTTAGTTTTAAATTCATTTTGTTGTATTAGGTTATTTATAATAATTCTACTGCTTGTGATTTTATAGCCTGTAGTGTAATCTTAGTGTTGTTCTTAAGGGGGATTGCTCTATGAAATAGCTCTTGTTGTAATTCATTAGAGTTTGCATAGGTAGAATCTTGGCCAAGTTGTTGAATAGTAGCTATGATTGTTTGTTGTTGGGTTATAATTAGCTCCCATAGGGCATCACTAACATAGAGTTGTTGGGTAATATTGTAGTCGACCTCTTGGTTGATATGTTGGATTAAAGCTAAAGTATAAGCACTTTTATCCTGTGTAGCCAAAGGAACCCTAAGTATTAAGTTTTGTAAATCAATACGCTCTATTAGTAAAGTTAATCTTTCCAATGCTTGAAGCTTTAAAGCATTAGCATCTAGTTTTTTTTCTAGGCTTTGTTGCAAAAGTCCTCGGCTGATTTTTACTTGTTGTTCTAGAACTCTTTTAAATATCAAATTATTAATTAAAATTACTACCATTGCTGGTAAGACATAAGCTACTATAGTAAGTACAGACTGTAGATTCATTGTTTTGTTTTTTTACAAAAATAGGCAATATTATCTTCTAAGGTTAACTTTTTTATAATTGCAAAAACTTGTTATAAAGCCACAGGAGTTGTAATTTTGATTTTTTACTAAAAGAGAATATGCAAAATTATATTGATCAGTTAAATGAGGCACAAAGGGCTCCCGTATTACAAAAGGACGGGCCAATGATTGTTATTGCTGGTGCTGGATCTGGAAAAACGAGAGTTTTAACTTTGAGGATTGCTTATTTAATGCATCAAGGAGTGGATGCGTTTAATATCCTAGCTTTGACCTTTACCAATAAAGCAGCTAAGGAGATGAAATCCCGTATTGCACAGATTGTAGGTGGCTCTGAGGCTAAGAATCTTTGGATGGGAACCTTTCACTCTGTTTTTGCGCGTATTTTAAGATCAGAGGCGGATCGTTTAGGTTATCCTTCTAATTTCTCTATTTATGATTCTCAAGACTCTCAACGTCTTATTGGTCAAATTATAAAAGAGATGCAATTAGATAGAGATATCTATAAGCCAAAAGAAGTACTTAATAGAATTTCATCCTATAAAAATAGCCTTATCACTGTAAAGGCATATTTTGAAAATCCAGAGTTACAAGAGGCTGATGCTATGAGTAAAAAACCTCGTATAGGGGAGATTTACCAAAACTATGTGGAACGCTGCTTTAAAGCAGGTGCCATGGATTTTGATGATTTACTGCTAAAGACAAATGAATTACTAACGGTATTTCCAGATGTTCTGGCTAAATACCAAAATAGATTCCGCTATATTTTAGTGGATGAGTATCAAGATACCAATCACTCTCAATATTTAATTGTTAGAGCTCTTTCGGATCGTTTTCAAAATATTTGTGTAGTTGGAGATGATGCACAAAGTATTTATGCCTTTAGAGGGGCGAACATTAATAATATTTTGAACTTCCAAAAGGATTACGATAATGTTCAAACATATCGTTTAGAGCAGAACTATCGTTCTACAAAAAATATTGTTGAAGCAGCCAATACTATTATTGATAAAAATAAAGTAAAGCTAGAGAAGGTAGTTTGGACGGCTAACGATCCAGGTCCGAAGATTAAAATTCATCGCTCTTTAACAGACGGAGAAGAAGGTAGGTTTGTAGCCTCAACTATCTTCGAATTAAATATGAGAGACCAAGCTCAAAATGGTGATTTTGCTATCCTATATAGAACCAATGCTCAGTCACGTGCTATGGAGGATGCACTTAGAAAAAGAGATATTCCTTACCGTATCTATGGAGGATTGTCTTTTTACCAACGCAAGGAGATTAAAGATGTACTGTGCTATCTAAGGTTAATTATTAACCCTAAAGATGAAGAGGCTTTAATTAGGGTAATTAACTATCCAGCTCGTGGTATTGGTGCTACTACTCTAGATAAATTAACGATTGCTGCCAATCATTATAAACGTTCTATTTTCGAGGTAATGGAGCATATCGATAAAATTGATTTAAAGATTAGCTCAGGTACCAAAGGAAAATTGACAGACTTTGTTAATATGGTTAAGGCATTCCAGGCCAATGATGCCACTATGGATGCTTATCAATTAACAGAACATGTTGCTAAGAAAACAGGACTTGCTCAAGAATTAAGAAAAGATACTACTCCTGAGGGTATTGCTAAAATGGAGAATATTGAGGAATTACTCAATGGTATTAGAGACTTTATTGAGGGGCAAAAACAAATTGATGGAGCTAGAGGTTCTTTAAGTGAGTTTATGGAGGATGTAGCATTAGCTACTGACTTAGATAAAGATAACGGAGATGATGATAGAGTAGCTCTAATGACCATTCACTTGGCTAAAGGGTTAGAATTCCCAACTGTTTTTTGTGTAGGAATGGAAGAGGATTTATTTCCAAGTGCAATGAGTAAAAGTACCCGTTCAGATTTGGAAGAAGAAAGGCGTCTTTTCTATGTAGCATTGACAAGAGCAGAACATCAAGCCTATTTAACCTATGCCCAATCTAGATATAGATGGGGTAAATTAGTAGATAGTGAACCTTCTTGTTTTATAGAGGATATCGATGATCAGTATTTAGAATACTTAACTCCAGTAGAAACTAATTATAGGTATAAGCCAAGAATGAATGCCGATGTTTTTGGGGATGTAGATAAAAGTAAATTACGTCTTAAAAAACCTGAGAATGGTACGCCTCCAGCTTATATAACTAATAATCAAGAGCCTACCTTGGATAGGAATATTAGAAAGCTAAAGCCTATGAGTAGTACTTCTTCTAATAGTGCGGTTTCTGTGGATAACCAAGCTTTAGCTAGCGGGCAAACTGTGATGCATGAGAGATTTGGTAAAGGACTCATTTTGAATCTAGAAGGTGTTGGAGCCGATAAAAAAGCGGAGATTAAATTTGATGTTGGAGGAATTAAAAAATTGTTATTAAGATTTGCCAAGCTAAAGGTATTATCGTAAATTACAAATAAATAGTACAATAGAATATGGCACAGTTTATTAAAATTTACCCAGAAAACCCCAATGAAAAGGAAATCGATAAAATTGTAAAGATTTTACGCGATGGTGGGTTAATTATTTATCCTACGGATACAGTATATGGGTTAGGGTGTGATATTACCAATTCTAAAGCTTTAGAGAAGATAGCTAGAATAAAAGGTATAAAATTAGATAAAGCAAACTTTTCCTTTATATGCTCCGATCTTAGTAATATCTCGAATTACATTCGACAAATAGATACAGCTACCTTTAAAATATTGAAAAAAGCACTTCCTGGACCGTATACTTTCATTTTGCCTGGTAATAATGAATTGCCAAAGGAGTTTAAAAAGAAGAAAACAGTGGGAATTCGCGTTCCAGATAACAGTATATGTAGGGCAATAGTGGAAAAATTAGGAAATCCTATCGTTTCTACTTCCATTTATGATGAAGATGAAATTTTAGAATATACTACCGATCCAGAATTGATATTTGAGAAGTGGCAAAATAAGGTAGATGCCGTTATTGATGGCGGGTATGGTGATAATCAAGCCTCTACGGTTATTGATTTGACAGAATCCGAGCCAGTGCTTATTCGTCAGGGTAAAGGGGATGTTGATTTTTTATAAAAACAAGTACATTATATAATGACCATTAAGGTCAAAAAACAAATAGCAATAAAGATATACTGCTAATAAATTAGATAATTAAAAACAGTTTTCTTATTTTTGTAACTGTTTAAATTAAATGCTAAACTTATCGAACTATGAATTTACATGAATTTCAAGGGAAAGAAATATTAGCTAGCTACGGAGTAAGAGTACAACGTGGGTTAGTGGCTAATAACGCTGAAGAGGCTGTTGAAAAAGCAAAAGAACTTACAGAAGAAACTGGTACAAGTTGGTATGTAATTAAGGCTCAAATCCACGCAGGTGGAAGAGGTAAAGGGGGAGGAGTTAAGTTGGCTAAGAACTTAGAGCAAGTAAAAGAGATTGCTGGTAACATTATCGGTATGGATCTTATTACTCCTCAAACTCCACCAGAAGGAAAAAAAGTTAACCGTGTTTTAGTTGCAGAAGATGTATACTACCCAGGGGAAAGCGAAACTTCAGAATTCTATATGTCAGTTTTATTAGATAGAGCTAAAGGACGTAATATGATTATGTATTCTACTGAAGGTGGAATGGATATTGAAGAAGTAGCTGAAAACACACCTCATTTAATCTTCAAAGAAGAAATTGATCCAGCTGTAGGTTTACAAGGATTCCAAGCTAGAAAAATTGCTTTCAACTTAGGATTAACTGGAAACGCTTTCAAAGAAATGGTGAAGTTCGTGGATGCTTTATACAGAGCATACATTGGAAGTGATGCTTCAATGTTTGAAATTAACCCAGTATTAAAAACATCTGACGATAAAATCTTAGCTGTTGATGCTAAAGTTACTATCGATGATAACGCTCTTTACAGACAAAAAGAGTATGCTGAGTACAGAGACTTTTCTGAAGAGAGACCAATCGAAGTAGAAGCTAACGCTGCAGGATTAAACTATGTAGACTTAGATGGAACTGTAGGTTGTATGGTAAACGGAGCTGGATTAGCGATGGCTACAATGGACTTAATTAAGTATGCTGGTTTCGAACCTGCTAACTTCTTAGACGTTGGAGGAACTGCTGATGCTAAACGTGTTGAAACTGCTTTCCGTATTATCTTAAAAGATCCAAACGTAAAAGCAATTTTAATTAACATCTTCGGAGGAATCGTTCGTTGTGACCGTGTTGCTCAAGGAGTTGTTGATGCTTACAAAAACATGGGTGACGAAATCAACGTGCCTATTATTGTACGTTTACAAGGAACAAACGCTGAATTAGCGAAAGAATTAATTGATGCTTCAGGTATGCCAATTTTATCTGCTGTAGCTTTCCAAGAAGCTGCTGATCAAGTTAAAGCTGCATTATCTTAATTCAATAGATTACAAAAAAGTAAAGGGCCATCATTTAGATGGCCCTTTTTTTTTACTTAGAAATGTCGTTTGTAAAAATATTTAAAAGACAAACGAGTTTATAAATGAAAAAAACCTTATTAGGCTGTAATAAAGGTAGTATGGATGTTTTTTTTGTTTATATTTAAAGGAATATTAAATTTAAATTTTCTACAATGAACTTAGAAGGGAAAGTAGTTTATATAACTGGAGCAACAAAAGGAATTGGAAAAGGAATAGCTAAAGGGTTATTGCAAAACAATTGTAAAGTTGCCTTTAGTGGAAGAGATCAAAAAACAGTTGATCAAGTTGCACTAGAGTTATCCGAATTTGGTGATGTATTGGGTATTGTATCTGATGTAAGAGAGTTTGATCAAGAACAAAATGCTGTTGATAAAATAGTAGAGCGTTTTGGTAAAGTGGATGTGGTGATTGCAAATGCAGGTTTAGGAATCTTCGCTCCAGTGTTTGAGCTTTCTTTAGAGCAGTGGAATGCAATGATTGATACGAATTTAACTGGAGTTTTTCATACTTTAAAAGCCAGTGCTTCAGAGCTGATAAAAAATAAAGGTTACTATATCTCTATTGCAAGTTTAGCTGGTATAAACTTTTTTGCCAATGGAGCGGGATACAATGCTAGTAAGTTTGGCGTTGTAGGATTTACTCAAGCAGCAATGCTTGATTTGAGAAACTACGGGGTTAAAGTAACAACTATTCTTCCAGGGTCTGTGACAAGCAATTTTAACGATCATACTCCTACAAAGGCAGATGCTTGGAAAATTCAGCCAGAGGATATGGCTGAATTAATAGTAGATATACTTCAAATGAAAGCAAATGTATTACCTAGTAAAATTGAAATACGCCCAACAAAGACTTCCTTGTAGCTGAAAGAGAGCAAATGAATTTTGTGAGGCTATCCTTAAAAGCAGTTTATAATTAATAATTAACTAATATGAGTAGAGATTTTGGTAGCTTAATGCTGCGTCTTGGTGTAGGTGGACTTATGCTTTTGCATGGTATACACAAGCTAATTAATGGACATGATTATATTATTTCGCAATTACAAGAAAGTGGCTTACCTAAGTTATTGTGGCTAGGTGTACCAATTTCAGAGGTTTTAGCTCCAATTTTATTAATATTAGGCTTTGCAACAAGGATATCTGCTTTTCTTATTGCCTTTACTATGGTGATGTCTATTGTTTTAGTAAAAGGAGTAGAGGGCTTTTTTATAAACCCTGCTACAGGGGGAGTTAATGCAGAATTAAATATACTGTTTTTAATAGCAGCTATTACCATTGTATTTATAGGGCCAGGTAAACTGGCTATTTATCAAGGAGATAAAGGAATTTTTAAATAAAGATAAAAGGCTCAAAATAAGAATTTTGAGCCTTTTATTTTCTAAGTATACTCTCCATTTTCTTACCTTTGGCTAACTCATCGACTAATTTGTCTAAGTAACGGATCTTTCTCATTAGTTCTTCTTCTATTTCCTGTACTTTGTAGCCGCAAATACTACCTGTAATTTTAGAGGCATTCTCATTAAAGCTTGGAGCCTTGTCAAAGAATTCTTCTAAGGTGTATTTGTTTATAATAGTTTGTTGTATGGCCTTTTGGTCATAACCAGTAAGCCAAGTTATTACTTGATCTAGCTCTAGGACAGTTCGTCCCTTTTTTTCTACTTTATTGATATACAAAGGGTATATACTGGCAAAAGTCATTTGGTAAACACGGTTATTCTTCATCTTTTTGCTAAAGGTTAATTCTTCATTTTAAATATACAACTATTAGTGTTTGTTACAGTGGTAAACGGGTAAAATGTCAAGGATTTAGCCCCTTTATCCGCTCAATTTATTTTTAATTAAATTTTAAAATATAAGATGTATCATATTTTAAATTTTGCTTTTGTGTTAAATTCGTATTTAAAGAAAGCTTCGTTAGTTATTTGTGTATTTTTTTGATAATTATCGTATCTTTAGTATTAGCAAAAGTATTTTATTATGAATAATCAACTTCAACCCATAAAATGGATTCCAGCCAGCATTGCTGTGGCAATCACTTTAATTATTTGGTTTGTAATTCCGGTCCCACAAGGGGTCACTCCAAATGCTTGGCATTTACTAGCCTTATTTGTAGGTACAATTGCAGCTATTATTGGAAAGGCTTTGCCAATTGGTGGAGTTTCTATTTTAGCTATCGCTTTGGTAGCTATTACAGGAGTAACTAATCCAGGAAATCCAAAGGCTGCTTTAGCAGATGCTTTAAGTGGTTTTTCAAATGATCTAATATGGCTAATTGGAATCTCCATTATGATTTCTATGAGTTTAAGTAAAACAGGATTAGGGCCTCGTATTGGTTATTACCTCATTTCTGTTTTTGGAAAGAAAACATTAGGGATAGCCTATTCATTGGTGTTCTCTGAAATGGTTTTAGCTCCAGTTACTCCGAGTAATACAGCAAGGGGAGGAGGAATTATACATCCCATTATGCGGTCTATTGCTTCGAGTTTTAATTCTAGTGAAAAACAGGGTACAAGTGGCAAGATAGGTACTTACTTAGCTCTAGTGAATTATAATACTAACCCAATTACTTCGGCTATGTTTATAACTGCTACAGCGCCCAACCCACTAATTATAGCCTTGATTTATGAAGGTACTTCTCCTGGGGAATATTTATCTTGGATTTCATGGGCTTTAGCGGCTTTTGTGCCTGCGATTATCTGCTTGATAATTATGCCATTAGTAATCTATTATCTGTATCCACCGGAGATTAAAAAGACGCCAGACGCACCATTATTTGCAAAACAGCGAATTGCAGATTTAGGGCCAATTTCTCTTGCGGAAAAAATCACCTTAGGTGTTTTTGTGCTTTTACTATTGCTTTGGGCAGGGGTTCCTGCTGCTATGTTTGGTGAAAGTTTTGCTGTTCAGCCTACAACAGCTGCCTTTATAGGTTTGTCTGTTTTAATTGCAAGTGGGGTTTTAACTTGGGAAGATATTCTAAAAAATACAGGTGCTTGGGATACTATTGTTTGGTTTGCTGCTTTAGTAATGATGGCCTCTTACCTTGGTAAATTAGGATTAGTTAGTTGGTTGGCCAATATTGTGGGCTCGGGTATTGATGATTTAGGAGTGTCTTGGGCAGTAGGAGCAGGTATTCTGTTGCTAGTTTATGTTTATTCTCATTACTTTTTTGCCAGTACAACTGCCCATATTACGGCGATGTTTGGAGCCTTTTTCGCCGCAGGTATAGCCCTTGGAACTCCACCAATGCTATTGGCTTTGGCTCTTGGATTTTCGTCTTCTTTAATGATGTCATTGACCCATTATGGTACAGGTACAGCGCCTATTATTTTCGGTTCCGGCTATACTACTTTAGGACAATGGTGGAAGACAGGATTTATAATGAGTGTTATAAACTTATTAATCTTTGTCTTTATAGGAGCTCTTTGGTGGAAATTCTTAGGTTTTTGGTAAAATACGTAGATAAAACTATCTTGAAAAAATAGGTAAGTAAATTAATCTGTAAATTGTTTTGTACACTTCAGATAAGATTTTTTATGCTTGGGTTATTATTTTTATAATAATGCTATTTTAAAAGTTTAATTTTGTCTTGAATTTAAAAATATATATGATACTATTATTAGTTTACTTATCACTTGCCTTATCGATATCCTTTATTTGTTCGATAGCTGAGGCAGTTTTACTATCTATTTCTGTTGCTTTCTTACGTACTAAAGTAGAAGCGGGTGACAAAAATGCACAAACCATGGTTGATATGAAAAAGGACGTAGATAAACCTTTATCTGCTATTTTATCTTTAAATACTATAGCCCATACTGTTGGTGCTGCTGGAGTTGGTGCACAAGCAACTTTAGTATTTGGACAAGTTTATTTTGGAGTTATTTCTGCGATTTTAACCTTGCTTATCCTTGTACTTACAGAAATTATTCCTAAGACTCTAGGGGCCAATTATGCCAATGAATTATATAAGACGTGTACCAAAGTAATCAAAGCGATGATTTGGATATGTTACCCATTAGTATTGCTTTCTTCTTTTCTAACCAAGCGTCTTACAAGAGGTCAGAACTCTAATACAACAAGTAGAGAAGAGATCGCTGTTTTAGCAAGTATTGGGGAACAGGAAGGTATTTTAGAAGGAAAAGAAAATCGTATTATTCAAAATATTATAGCCTTAAAATCTGTAGATGTTGATCAAATTCAAACTCCGCGTATTATGATGGTAAGTGCTGACTGTGAAATGACTTTAGCAGAGTTCCTAAAGAATAAAGAACTTTTACACTTCTCTAGAATTCCAATTTACCAGGATAATAAAGATAATATTATTGGCTATGTATTAAGGGAGGTAGCTTTTGAATATTTAGCTGAAGATAAGTTTGATTTAAAATTAGCAGATATAAAAAGAGAGATTCTTGTTATAAGTCAAAGAAATAGCGTGGTAGATGCTTGGAATAAGTTTATTGACAACCAAGAGCATATTGCTGTTGTAACTAATGATTATGGTGAAATCAGTGGACTTTTATCTCTAGAGGATATTCTAGAAACACTTTTAGGTTTTGAAATTGTAGATGAAAAGGATCGCATTGTAGATTTAAGAGAATTTGCCATGCAGAGATGGAAAAGCAAACAAAAGAAATACCAATATTTAGATTAAGAAATACAGTTTTTTACATAAGTATTTAACTCGTCAAGAGCCTAGTTTTTACTAGGCTCTTGGTATTTAAAATGGTTAGACTCTTTTGGTTTAAATACCTTTTAGCTTAAAGTAATACTTTAGGTTGTTTTTATAAGTAATGGATTGATAATTAGTTATAAGTGTTGTTTATTTAAGGCATTGAGGTCCATGTCTAATATATGATTAGACCAACAATAGCCCCGGAGAATAGAATAACTATAGGGTGGATTTTAAAGCCAATACTACAAACTAGTGCAAGAGCAAAGAGGATAATACTATCTATTCCTGTAAAGTTTTCTGGCGTAGTCATCGATAGGGCTGCTAAGGCAATTAGGGATATACCAAGAGGTTTAATTGCCGACAAGGCATAGGAAAAATATTTATTAGACCTAAATTTGAAATAATAGTAGCTAATAAAGCAGATCATTATAAAGGAAGGAAGGCATAAAGCTAGTGTAGCTATAAAAGAGCCTAGGATAGAGACTATTGGAGAATACCCTTGATTCTCTAAAGTGATGAACCCAACATAAGTGGCCGAGTTAATTCCAATTGGCCCTGGTGTCATTTGGGAAATAGCCACTAAGTCTGTAAACTCTTCCTTGGTTATCCAGTGGTTGTTATCTACTACTTCTTCTTGAATAAAAGACAACATGGCGTAACCTCCACCAAAACCAAAGGTGCCTATTTTAAGGAATACCCAAAATAGTTTTAGAAATATCATGTGTTAGCTTTTTATAATTATACTGTGATATATTATGCCCGAAATACTTCCAAGGAGTATAATCCAAATAGGAGATAGACCAGCAAAGAACATTAAAGCTAGTGCTATACAAGGAAGTATTAAGGTTTTGATTGTCATTTTATTGGCTTTAATGGCCGTATAACAAGGCGCTGCAATTAAAGCAACCACTATTGGCCTAAGGGCTTTAAAGGCTTTTGCTACATAGATGTTTTGTTGGAACTGCGCTAAAAATATTGCTATAATAAGCAATAAAATAAATGGTGCAATTATCGTTGCTAGACCGGCTATTAAAGCTCCTTTTATACCAGCAATTTTATAACCTACCAAAGCGGCAATATTAGTGGCAAAAACCCCAGGTAAAGATTCCGTTATAGCTATTAACTCGTAAAATTCTTGATTGGACAGCCATTTCTTTTGAACCAGATCTTTTTCTATCAGTGGAATTACAGCGTAACCACCTCCAATGGTGAACATTCCAATTTTAGTGAAGATTAAAAATAAATGTAAAAGCATATCTCGATTAATAATTAGTTCACAAAATACCGATTTTGCGGCTAACCACATAGATAAAGTGGATTTTATTATTGCTCTTAATTTATTTTAAAATGAAGGGTTTTATTCCTATTCTATCCTTGGTATACTAGTAAAACAAGGATAGAGAAAAAAAAATGAATTTTATTTCAAGTCAGAAAATAGACTATTTAGTAGATAGGAATATTTTTATTTAGCAGATATTCTTATTTAAGGTTATAAATATTATAAATATTCTTTTTTTTAACTTTGTTAACAGAATTCAATGGAGGGATAGCTTTGCATTATTTGTAAATTTCACAATGTTTTTAGTTTTTATTTTATTAAGTTTATGGCAATGATTGCTAATTCATAGAAATATTTATAACAATGGTCCTATAAATACTATGTGTTAGCAAACAATAAACCACCAAAATAACTAAAAAATATTGAAATGTTTAAGAAATTACTTGTTGCAAACCGAGGAGAGATAGCCATTCGTGTTTTGCGTGCTGCTTCAGAGATGGGCATTAGAACGATAAGTGTATACACTTATGAAGATAGATATTCAATGCATAGGTATAAAGCAGATGAATCCTATCAAATTGGACAAGATGACCAGCCTTTAAAACCATATTTAGATATTGAAGAAATTATTCGCGTAGCCAAAGAAAATGAGGTGGATGCCATTCATCCAGGTTATGGCTTTTTAAGCGAGAATGTGGATTTTGTACGTCGTTGCGAACAAGAGGGTATTGTCTTTGTTGGTCCTAGAAGTAGTGTAATGGAACAACTAGGGGATAAAATCGCAGCAAAGAAATTGGCAAAACGCATCGCAATACCAGTAATTGAAGATGCCATTTTAGAAGGACAAGATATAGCGGAAATCGAGAAAATTGCACAAAATATTGGTTTTCCCTTAATTTTAAAGGCGGCTGCTGGTGGTGGAGGACGCGGAATGCGTATTGTTAGAGAAGTAAGTGAAGTAAAATCAGCTTACCTAGAGGCTAAGGGAGAAGCTAAGAAGGCTTTCGGTGATGATAGTATCTTCATGGAGCGCTTTATAGAAAATCCAAAACATATTGAAGTACAGATCTTAGCGGATAATTATGGGAATATTGTACACTTATTTGAGAGGGATTGTTCGGTACAACGAAGATTTCAAAAGGTTATTGAAATTGCACCTGCACCAAATTTGTCTGCTAAATGTAAAAAGGAAGTGTATGATTATGCTACCAAAATAGCCCAAGAGGTACAGTATAATAATGCTGGTACTGTAGAGTTTTTAGTAGATCAACAAGATAATGTATACTTTATTGAGGTAAACCCTCGTATTCAAGTAGAGCATACTATTACTGAGGTAATTACAGGAATTGATATTGTTAGAAGTCAAATTTTAATTGCTCAAGGTGTGCATTTAGCTGATCCAAAGATCCATATTCTAGGTCAGGAAAGTTTAAAGATTAATGGGTATGCTATTCAGTGTCGTATTACCACCGAGGATCCATTAAACGATTTTAAACCAGATTACGGTACTTTAATGGCTTATCGTAATGCAGCGGGTTATGGGATTCGCTTAGATGAAGGTTCTGCTTACCAAGGAATGAAGATATCTCCTTTTTTTGACTCTATGATTGTTAAAGTAACTGCCTCAGGACGTACACTAAGTGGTACATCTCAACGTATGTTACGCGCTTTATCTGAGTTTAGAGTAAGGGGGGTAACTACCAATATTTTATTCTTAGAACAAGTTATTGGCCATCCTGTTTTCAAAAAAGGAGATTGTGGAGTTAACTTTATTAAAGATCACCCAGAGTTGTTCCAAGTAAGAAAACTCAAGGATTCTTCTACTAAACTATTGAATTATATTGGAAATATTCAAATCAATGGACATCCTGATGTAAAGATTTACGATCCCTCTAAAGTATTTAGAAAAGAGAAACAACCAGATTTTGACCCTCTAAAAGGTTTCACTCCAGGGTATAAGGATATTCTAGTAGAAAAAGGAAGAGATGCTTTAATGGAGCATATCGCTAATGAAAAACAAATTCTTTTTACGGATACCACTTATAGGGATGCTCATCAGTCTTTGGTGGCAACTAGAGTAAGAACAAAGGATATTTTGGCTGCTGCTGGTAGTTTTGCTCAAAATAATTCTGGTGTTTTTTCAAGTGAAGTTTGGGGTGGAGCCACCTTTGATGTTGCCATGCGCTTTTTACATGAATGTCCATGGGAACGCTTAGCACAAATTCGCCAAGCTATGCCTAATGTTCTGTTACAAATGCTCTTTAGAGGAAGCAATGCAGTTGGTTATTCTAGTTATCCAAAGAATGTTATCCAGCAATTTATTGAACAAGCTGCCAATCATGGTATAGACATATTTAGAATATTTGACTCTCTGAATAATTTAGATTCAATGGTTACTGCCATTGATTACGTTAATAAATACACCAATTCTATTGCTCAAGGATCTATTTGTTATACAGGAGATGTTTTGCGTACAACCAACAATAAGTACGATTTAAATTATTATGTTGATTTAGCTTTAAGATTACAGGATGCCGGTGCTCATATGCTAGCAGTAAAAGACATGGCTGGTCTGTTAAAACCACAAGCAGCCCATGAACTAATATCAACTTTGAAGCAAAATGTATCTATTCCAATTGCATTACACTCCCACGATACAGCAGGAACTCAAATAGCTACTTATTTAAGGGCTATTGAAGCAGGCGTGGATAGCATTGATTGTGCTATTGCATCTTTTAGTGGTACTACTTCTCAACCAAATTTAAATTCATTAGTTGCTCTTTTACAGGGGCACCAAAGAGAGAATACCTCTATGAATTTACCTTCTTTGAATCAGCATTCTAATTATTGGGATGTAGTAAGAGAGAAATATTATCCTTTTGAGTCGGATTTAAAATCCTCTACTGCAGAGGTATATGATAATGAAATCCCTGGAGGACAGTATTCCAATTTAAGACAACAAGCCGAAGGAGTTGGTCTAGGAGATCAGTTAGATGTAATAAAGAAAAATTATGCTGTTGTAAATCAAATGTTTGGAGATATCGTTAAAGTAACTCCAAGTAGTAAAGTAGTTGGGGATATGGCCTTATTTATGACTGCCAACAACCTAAGCCAAAAAGATGTATTAGATCCAAAACAAAACCATAGTTTCCCAGCATCTGTTGTAGGCTTTTTCAATGGGGATATTGGAATTCCATATGGTGGTTTCCCAGAAGAATTACGCAAGATTGTCTTAAAAAATGAAGTTGTAGGCCCTTCTAGGGAAGCTATTTTAGAAGATATTGATTTGGATTTAGCTTTCAGTGATTTCAATAGGGATTACCCTAGTGCTACATTCTTAGACTTCTTATCCTACCAAATGTTTCCTAAGGTATTTGCTGATTTTTATAAGCATAGACAAACCTTTGGGGATGTTCAGAACATACCAACTAGTTCCTTCTTTTATCCGGTAAAGGTTGGACAAGAAATCCAGGTAAAAATCGCCAAAGGTAAGACAGTTCACATTACCCTTCGATTTATCTCTACTGCAGATGAATTAGGTTATAGAACAGTTTCCTTTGGATTAAACGGAGGAATAAGAATCATTAAAGTAAAAGACAATAGTATCACTTCCACAAAAGTACAGCATAGGAAGGTAGAGGATAGCAAACACCAAGTAGGAGCGCCTTTACAAGGAAGTTTATCTAGTATTTTGGTAAAAGTAGGGGATAAGGTGGAACCAGGAACTCCTTTATTTGTTATTGAAGCCATGAAAATGGAGAGTAATGTTACTGCTTCTACTGCTGGGGTTGTAACGCAAATCTATTTGCCAAGTGGTGTGATGGTAGATCAAAATGATGCAGTAATAGAAATAAAATAGATTTCTGTTTAAATAATAAAATTAAACCAGTTTTTATATCTAAGGATATAAAAACTGGTTTTTTGATTTTGTATTAATTACTATCTTTAGCCTATAAAATGCTAATTTTTTAGTATAAATAGTTAACTCCATAAAGGAGAATAATATCCTAGAATGTATGTATGAAACTTTTCAAACTATAATTGTTATTATCTGTTCTATTACTTTATTTATTTTTGGACTACAGAGTTTTAGTAGAGAGATAGAGTCTATAGGTACACATAAACTTTCTTTATTGGTTAGTAAAGTAACCAAACTACCCTTAGGTGGTTTTTTCTTAGGCGCTATCTTTACCGCAGTTATACAATCTAGTACCTTAGTTTCTACCTTGACAGTGACCCTAGTAAATAGTGGGGTTATTGCATTTAAAGATAGTATAATGATACTTTTAGGTACTAATATTGGTACTACATCTACTGCTTGGATTGTATCTTTAAATTCCTCTTTTTTAGGTCCTTTCTTTATTGTATTAGGGAGTACCCTTAGTATGATACCCAAAAAGATAGCTGTTATTGGTAAGCCTATTTTTTATTTTGGTTTTATTTTCTTTAGCCTATCTTTTATATCAGTGGCAATGGAGCCAATAAAGAGTAACCCATATCTTATAGCTATACTTGCAAAAGCATCAACGCCTATTTTAGGTATTATTTATGGAATAATAATTACTATTGTAGTTCAGTCTAGTTCCGTTGTAGTAGGTTTGGTGATTGTTTTACTTGGTCAAGGTACCATTGATATAAATGCAGCTATTCCTATTGTTATTGGGGCAAATATTGGAACAACCTCTACTGCACTGTTAGTGAGTATGCGTTTATCCTCTTTATCCAAATTAGTTGCTTTTGCCAGTTGTATGTTTAATATTATTGGAGTTATTTTACTTTTTCCCTTTTTAGGGTTTTTAAAGGACATTGCTCTTTCCTTTAGCAGTCAAGCTTCTTTGCAAGTAGCCATAGCTTTTACGTTAAGTAATACTTTTACTTCTTTGTTCTTTTTAGTTTTTTTACAACCAACTTTAAAAAGACTAATGAAACACCATTGGTACCAAGAGGCTAAGCTTGGGATTTAATATTTTTAGTGGATAACCTTGTATATAACAAGTATAAAATATAAAAGCTTTAAGACACTTAGTCTTAAAGCTTTTATATTATGGGAAATAGCTGACTTTATAAGGTTATTTTATAAAGGTATAGTATCTAGCTCCTATTAAATTTGGATTTTCTTCTTCCACAAAATCTAATGCGAATTGATCTTTTTGCGGATTTATTGGTTCTTTAAGCTCCTTTTTGTGTAATGCCATATAAGTAGGGAAGTCAATTTCTAATGACTCTTCCAAAGCCTGAGTAACAGAAACTTTAGGAAGCCCTTCTTGCCATTTTTGTTCTACAGTTGCTTCAAAAACTTTGGATTTAGAACCAGAACCATAGGCGATAAAACCAATGTTTTTTCCTTGAATATCTTTGTTGATACTTTCAAAGTAAGTAAGAGTAGAAAGCAAGCCTAAGAAAATAGAACCTGTATATATATTTCCAACCTTAGCTGAAGCTATTTCAGAAGGTGCAATTTTATTTTTTACAATCTCTAAATAGTTTTCTGATTTAGCGAAAGCCTTGATTTGTTCATTTACATTCTCTGCTTGTTGATCTATTAAAGATGGATCCTCTAAAAGTATTATTTCCTGGAAAGTTCTTCTTCCTTGGTAGCAATAAGGCAAATGCATTAAAATGGATTCCCAATTGTTATAGTAATTTTGTTGGTCAATATTATTGACAGATTTGAAATTACTATATGCTTGTTTTATTCTTTCAATATAACACTCATTGGAATATTGTCCATCAAAAACAGGTTGTTCTTTATGAACGGAAACCTCAGCTTCTAAAATATTGAACCAAGGTGTATTTTGTTCTTGTTGAGTAATTTCTTTTTTAGATATTTTGTGATAAGGCTTAAAGAAGTCAAATACACTTTTTGTAGCTACACCACTTTGTCCATGGAAACTTAGCATTCTAGGATCACTACTGATTAATAGGGCAATAGCGCCAGCTCCTTGGGTATATTCTCCCGTAGATTCTAAATCATATTTTGCATGATCTGTAGCAATTACAATAGCTTTTTTAGTTGGATTTGCACGTACAAAATCTAAGGCATTCTGCATGGCATCCACAGCTCCAATACAAGCAAACGTATGATCTACTGCATCACAGTTTAAAAAGCTGTCTTTTGGATAAACTTGTTCTAATAATCCTAATACATAAGAAGCAATTGGTTTTGAATTGTCTAAAGAGCTTTCACTTCCCACGTAAATCTTAGCGATTTTATCAAGGGGACAATTAGGGTTGTCTTGTAATAGGCGGTATGCTGCATTGGCAGCCATAGAAATAACATCTTGGTTAGTGTCTAATAAAACCATTTTCTCAAGTCCCAAACCTTTGATTAATTTCATTGGTTCAATCTTACGCTCTAATGCTAGGGTAGTAATGGGCAAATGAATACTTGGTATATAAAAGGAGATACTGTCAATTCCTACTTTCATGGTGTGTCTTTTAAAAGTGACCTGTAAAAATAGTAGTAATTAAAATATTAACCATACAATAAATGGTGTTTTATTTTAAAAAATAATCGACATAGCTATAATACCATTGTATAGGAAGAGTCCTTCTGTTTTAATAGGCACAAAAACAGCTATCTAAAAATAAGTTACTTAAAATGGAAAAATGTTAAAGACAAAAGATCTTTGTATTTTATATGTCTTTTATTAGAAGTAAAAAGACAAAAAACAGTTTGTAAAAGAAATACAAAACTGTAACTATCTATTCTAGGTTAGAATAGGGAAACGAAAATTGTGGCTAGTTTTCTATTAAAAATGTAGTAAATGCAAGTAAAGGGGGGACGCTACTTAACTTATACATTTTTTATATTTTTTTAGCCTCTTGAGATTCATACTTTTGAATCACTTCTATGAAGCTATTACATTGTGATTTGGCTAAAATATTTTTGCGGTGGGTTTGGATGGTCTGTATACTTATTACTAATTTATCCGATATCTCTCCGCTATTATAGCCCTCTTTAATTAAACGTAATATTTCAAATTCTCTTTTTGTTAGATGAAAATAATGTTCATCTTTAATGTAGGTGTTAGTGGTTAAATCAAATATTTTAAAATTGTTACCGATTTCTTGTTGTAGGGAAGGAATCACTTGATGTTGTATTAAAAGTTTACTTACTTTTCCATCTGCAGTTACTTCAATGACTTGCCTTTTCTCTAAGACTCGAATGTACCGTTTATTGGCACACCGTATTCTAAAATGAAAGTAAATCACATACTTAAAGAGATCGCCATAATCAAGTTTAGAGGTTAATTTTGTTGCTCTTTTACGATATTTATTGACATCGTCTTGATCTTGCTCATGTATTAGTTTTTTAAAATGGCTCCATTTCAAAAAACGAGGTGGGTGTCCTGTTGTGTTTTCAAAAGCTGAGTCCGATAAAATAGCTTTATCCGATATACAATCCTGTATATAAAAATAGTATTTCATTTTTCTAGCCAAAGCAACCTCAGGACTGGTAAACGCTGTTTTATTTCTAGGGTCTACCTTTTCATAGATTGATTGGGTGAATTCTATCATTTTCTCGAGTGTAATTGCATTTTCTACAAATTATAATCACTTGGTTTAAAAATAGGTTGGCTCAAATTTATTATGTCATAATAATGAAAGTGTTTTTAATGGTTAGTAAAAGGCTTGAATTTTCATGTTATAATGTTCTGATACATACAAACATATAAAAAAAAATAGAAATACCAAACTTATAAAAAACTGTTAAAGCAACTTAGTAAATGTATTTTGAAAGATGATATTTAGTTAAATCAATAAGTAAAATACTATATAATCCTCAATCTAATTGTTATAATGTAAAAAAAAGAGCGAAAAAAGGCGAAAAAAGGGCCAAAAAAAGTGAGAAAAATACCCTAAAAAGGGTATGTTTTGGTGTTCGAATTAATCGAATCTTTGCCTTGTCAACAATAACTACTTCGAGTGCAGTAACTTGAAAAGTGAGACCAAGCAGAAGCCATATTGTTTTACAAATATACAGTAGACTTTGGTAAAATTTGTTTTTTTTCATAATAGAGATAGTAAACAAAGAAGAGGTAATTGGAGATCTTATTAACAAACTTTTTTTATTAACATCATTTTCTAAAATTATGAAAAAAACAGTATTATGCTTAGCAGCAATTGCATTCAGTGGATTTGCATTTGCACAAAACAACAGTTCTACAATTGATCAATACGGTGATCAAAACTTAGCTAAACTTCGTCAAATTGGTGACTCAAACACTAGTCAAATGGAGCAAGCTGGACTTGGTAACCAATCTGAAGTAGAACAGTACGGTGACGATAACAATTCTCAAGTTCGTCAATCAGGTTATGTAAACAATAGTTATGTTGGACAAAATGGTAACGGAAATAGCGCTGATGTAGAACAAATTTTTCTTGGAAACGATTCTTCGGTTATGCAAATTGGAGACGATAACCAATCAACGGTATTCCAAGATGGTATGTTTAACCAAGCAGAACTTGTTCAAATTGGTAATGGTAACGAGAACAATGCTTTTCAAGAGGGTAACGCTAACTCAACTTTCTTAGGACAACAAGGAGATGATAACTGGGCTCGTTCAAGACAGTATGGAGATGAAAACGCTTCAATATTTTATCAAATCGGTGATAACAACGTAGCTGATGTAATTCAACAAGGAGACAACAATGGAAGTGAAATCGTACAATTAACAGATTGGGGATATGCTACAGTTGTACAAGTTGGTGATGAAAACTTAGCTTTAGTTGAGCAAAACGATGCGGATCACAGTATTTCTATGACTACTCAGTATGGAGAAGGGAACTATGCTGAAGTTTTACAGAAAAATGGAGAGTCAAACTTTAGTATCATCAAACAAGATGGTATGTATAATGCAACGTTCATTACTCAAAATGGAGCAGGGAATATGCACGATACTTACCAAGAGGGGGCTGCAAACTTATCTTATACAATGCAAACTGGTAACAATAACGCCGCTTATGACACTCAAATTGGTAACGGACACTCTAGTGTAACTCATCAATTTGGTAATTTAAACTCTTCTCAAGTTTATCAACAAGGTGGATCAAACTAATTTTTAAAGTTTGATTGTTTATTGAAATGAAACAGGGTGAGTTAGCTCTCAAATTAAAAGGCTGACTCATCCTTTTCATTTATAAGAAAAGGAACGTTTTATTTAAAACCTATTATTATGAAAACAAATAAATTATTTTATACGTTTTGTCTTTTTGGTTTTAGTTCTTTAATCTATAGCCAAAATCCAGTACATATTGATCAAATTCACCTACAACCCTTTATGGGAGAATCGGTAACAAAGGTACCTATAGTAATTCTAAACTCTTCGCAGCAGAATAATACTGTGAATGTAATGCAACATGGGGACGAAAATAAACTACAAGTTTCCATAACCTCCACCTCTTATGAGGCTAATTATGGACAAGTTGGAGATAGTAATTATATAGATGTGGACGTAAGTGGATATCAGGTTCAACAAAATGTGCGACAAGAAGGAGGTAACAACTCGATGCAACATTATACTAATAATCCTTATGTAAGTCAAAATGTAGAAGTATTTCAAGAGGGATCAAACCAATCTATTTCTATTTATGGCGAAAATTCTATGACTAAAGAGATGACTGTACATATGCAAGGGGATAATCGCTCTTTAATTATTAACAATTTCAACTAAAATGAAAAAAAACATTGTTATAAGACAAATAAGCCTACTACTCTTTATAATAATGTTTTCAAGTGTTAGCTATAGTCAAATACTTAATACAAAAATACAAGCAGAACTAAATATCCAATACTTTGAGGATAATATGTTAGTTACTGCTCAAGCTTTTAATAAAACAGATCAGACTAAAAGTTTATCTGCAGTCTTTTCAATTATCAAGTCTTCTGACTCGCTTGCCAATCAAGCCTTGGAAAAGAGGGAAGGTAGATTTGTCGTACAAGAATTCCAAACAATAACCCTTTTTGAAGAATACGTAGAGTTAAATCAAAAGGAAAGTCTTACACTTTTATTATTGTTATATGATACTAATTCAGATTTGGTTGGGATGAAGCGTTTGGCTTTAAATGAACAAATAGATTCTTTGAGGATAAAAGAGGCATTTAGTGAGCAACTCGCTATGTATAGTAGCCAGGTTAGTAGTCCTCCAGAATATAAGATAGTTCACTTAGAAAATATTGTAATTGATCAAACAAAAACAAAAGCAGGTAGGGATTTTTACCAATTGTTTTATAGTCAGTTTATTGCCACTAACATCAAAACCAATGCGATCATCAAAATTACAGAAACCTGGAGTATGGGTTCTAGTACTATTTTGAGAGTATATGCTGACAATCAGCTACTATTTGAATTTTTTGTACGCAGCCAATATGATTTTATTAGAGAGATGGTTAAAGTTGCCCTAGCTAGGGTTCAACGTTATATAGCACTTGAAAACCAAAAGGAAAAGCGCTTAAAAATTTATTAATCAATACTTAATACCTAAACAAAATGAGAAAAATAATCTTTTTAACAACTCTACTATGGGTAGGGTTTTGTTATAGCCAGCAATTATCTTATAAGCCCATTAGTCCATTTTTTGGTGGGGAGACTTTTAATTACCAAATGATCTTATCTTCTGCCCAAGCACAAAATAGCTTTAAGGAGAAAAAAGACGAGAAAGAAACAAAAAATTCTCAACAAGTTTTTGAGGAAAGAATTAATAATCAATTGATGAACCAACTATCTAGAGAACTCTTCGAAGAAAGTTTTTCTAATGGAATAAAAGAAGGAGTTTTTACTATAGGGACATTATCTATTGAGATTTTCGAAACAAAAAATGGAACTGTAATTAATATGTTAAATACAGTGACAGGGGAATTTACACAAATAACTATGCCAAATAACTAAGCAATATGAGAAAATATTTTGCAAGTGGTATATTATTAGCGTTGACACTAACTGGTTGCGGGGCCTATATGAATCAACCCTTTTCAAAAAAAGGAGCTCGTGTAGGAGAAGTAACTAATCAATATAAAATACTTAAAGATCTTCCCAAGCCTACTGAACCAATTGTAGCAGGGGTTTACAATTTTCGCGATCAAACAGGACAGTACAAGAGCATAGAAGTAGGTAGCTCGTTTAGTACAGCTGTTTCACAAGGAGGAACTACTATGCTTATTAAAGCTTTAGAGGATAGTGGATGGTTTACTGTTGTGGAAAGGGAAAATTTAAGTAATCTTTTAAATGAACGTAATATAATTCAAACCACAAGGGAGCAATTCAAAAAAGCCGGAGAGCCTACACAAGCGCATTTACCGCCTTTACTTTTTGCTGGAATCCTCCTAGAAGGAGGGGTAATTTCCTATGATACTAATATTATTACAGGAGGCTCTGGGGTACGTTACTTCGGGGTGGGAGCTGCTAATCAATATAGAGAGGATAGATTGACAGTGTATCTAAGAGCTGTTTCAACTACAAATGGTAAGATACTTAAAACAGTATATGTATCAAAGACAATTTTATCACAAGCTGTTTCAGCCAATCTCTTTAAGTTCGTTAATTTTCAGCGTTTATTAGAGGTTGAAACTGGGTTTACTACCAATGAACCTGTTCACTTAGCGATGAAGGAGGCCATTGAAAAGGCTGTGAATGGTTTGATTATTGAAGGGATCGACTCTAACCTATGGTCTACTTCTTCTGGAGAAGAGGTTGATAAGGCTTTGATTGCTGAATATAATTATGAGAAGCAGCAAGATGAGTCAACAAAGTTGTATGATCGCAAGCTAGATGTTTTAAATGATAAAAACAGTGTAGAGCTTACCGGTGGAGTAAGTCTTTTAGATGGAGATATTAAAAAGAAAAAACCAGGGTATTCCTTTAGGTTAGCATATGCTAGAGCGATTAGTCAAGTTTTTGATGCGCAAATCAGCTTAAATGCTCTTTCGCTTAAAGCAGGAAATGAATTTTCCAGTCAAGTGTATAGTTTAGATGGAAATATTAGAGCTACGCTTTTACCCCATGATAAGCTTTCCCCATACATTTACGGTGGCCCTGGTTATTTTTTATTCCATAATAGTTCAGCCAAAAAGACTAAATCTTATTTTAAACTTCAATATGGTTTAGGCTTAAGTTATAAGGCTAGCTCTAAAGTAAGTATCATTGGTTTTGCAGAGCAAAATATCACTTTTAATGATGAATTAGATAACCTTAAAAGTGGAAAAAGAGATGATTACTACTTCAACTTTGGGATTGGATTAAGGTATTACTTTTAATTGAAACGACATGAAAACACAATATATAAAGATATTATTAGTAGTACTTTCTCTTGTATTTATAAGCATTTCTTGTAGTGAAGACTATCAAGATGAATTTGGAGAAGGTACCATTGAGGGGACTGTAGTCTCACATGATGATCTAAAGCCATTGGCTAATATTAAAATAGAGACTTCTCCACTTACGAATACGGTTTTTACCGATGAAGATGGTAAGTTCACCTTAACTAACGTAAAACAAGGAGATTATTCTGTTAAGGGGCAAGGAAAAGGATATGTAACTATTTTTGAACCTACAAAGGTCTACAGCGGTAGAAAATCCAATGTAGTACTGGAAATGGAATACCAAAAAGAAGAACAGACTCCTCCGATTGTACCACTTTTAAAAACTCCTAAAAATAATGAGCTTCTAACTAGCACTTCGGCTAATTTCTCTTGGAGTTCAGAACCAAATAAGGTAGGACAGGTTAATTATACTCTAACTTTACACAATGCAAATACAGATAAAATTATTTATTTGGAAGGAATAAAAGATTCGGTTTATACTTATGATGAGTTAGAGCTTGGAGCTAAATATTTTTGGCAAATAACTGTTGATAATTCCCTACATGAGCCAGTAAAAAGTGAAATGGGGTCTTTTAGTGTATACACTGCTCCTTTAGAGAATAGAATTCTATTTACCAGAAAGATCGCTGAGAATAATGTACTTTTCTCTACAAACGATAAAGCAGAAGACTTTGCTTTAACGTCTTCTAATATAAATAGTTATAGACCTAGGAGAAATTATGAGGCTAACAAAATTGCCTTTTTACAAAATAATGGTGCTAATACAGATATTTATACCATTAACAGGGATGGATCTAATTTAACTAAGGTTACTACAGATGTTAAACCAATGGGATTCAATATGAACGAATTAGGCATATGTTGGCCTAGTCAAAGTGATAAAATATATTTTTCAAATTTTGATAAGCTATATCGTATTTCTTCCAATGGGCAAGGACTTGAATTAATCTATCAAACTAAGGATGGTGCTTTTATCTCTGAAATGGACGTAAATCATACACATAGTATAATTGCTTTGAAAACTAATAATTCTAATGGTTACCAAGCTTCTATTTATGCGGTAGATTTTAATGGAAACCTTTTATTTAGTGTCTTAGATAAGGTAGATGGGGCAGTATCAGGTTTACATCTATCTTCTAACGGGCAAAAACTTGTTTATTCTCATGATATTTCTGGAGAGCAAAATTCAGAATATAGAAGATTTGATAGTCAGATCTTCGTTTACGATAGAAAGACAAATGCTTCTAGTTCCGTTTCTGGAAATAAACCAAATGGTACAATAGATATAGATCCGAGGTTTTCACCAAATGAAGCTTATATTATTTTTACTAATACTTCCAATGACGCAAAGTCTTCCGCTAATTTATATAGTATAGATATTAATTCTAAAGATAGGAAGTTAGTTCAAAGCAATGCAAAAATGCCAGATTGGCTATAAAAGGCGGATAATATTTGAAAAAGAGATTATTTTTCTAAATACTGCATACTCGTACTTTAACACATAGAAACCTTAGTGAGAATCTCAGGTACAAGTTGTTTAGGTAACCTGAATTTTAAACTGGTTTCTTTCAAAGGCTTGAGGTGTGCGGTACGAGTACAGGCAGTATTATTTTTTATTAAAGTTTAGACTTTAATTAGCTATAAATGCTATTTAATTACTCTAGTTTTGTAGATTAAATATAATTAGAGAAAAATTGAAAAATTCCAAAGGAAAGCTACATCCAAGAAGTAAGCACAATGAGCTATATGATTTTAAACAGTTGGCTGATCATGTAAGTGAACTCCAAGGGTATATAATTAAAAACCCTTTAGGAATAGATACCATTGATTTTTCTAATTATTCGGCTGTAAAATGCTTGAATAAGGCAATACTTGCAAAAGATTATAAAATTAACAATTGGGATATTCCCAAGCAAAATTTGTGTCCACCTATACCAGGCAGGGCAGATTATATTCATTATTTAAGTGATCTGTTACAAAAAAAGCAATATGAGAAGCCTTCTAAGATAACTAGTATTTCCATCTTAGATATTGGGACAGGAGCAAGTATAATCTATCCTTTAATAGGATGTAGAGAATATAACTGGAGTTTCTTAGCTTCTGACATAAGTAAAGCTTCTTTAGATAATGCTCAGAAAATTATAAATGCTAATCCAAATTTAGCAGAAAAGGTTCAATTAAAAGTACAAAGCAATCCTAATCATATTCTAAAAGGTATTATTACCTTAAATCACTATTTTGATGCGGTTATGTGTAATCCTCCTTTTTTCAATTCAAAGGAGCAATACGATAGCCAGGCAAACAGAAAGAATGCCAATTTGGGAAATAAAAAAAACATCGAAAATCGTAATTTTAGCGGTTCTTCTAATGAATTATATTGTCAAGGAGGTGAGAAGCGCTTTATTGAAAATTATATCTATGAGAGTAGACATTATGCCAAACAGGTAGGATGGTTTACCACTTTAGTTTCTAATAAAGATAATTTGTTTTTTTTAAAGTCCTTATTGAAGCGATTAAAAGTCGATTCTTACCAGATTATCCCAATGCAACAGGGCAATAAAGTAAGTAGAATATTAGCTTGGCGTTTTTAAGCGACCACAAAAGAAAATTGATGATCTCCTATAAAAGGAGTAGAAGATTAATTTAAAATACATTAGGCTTGTAGAGAAACATCTTTACAAGCCTTTCTTGTTTTAAACAACTATGTTTTTGAATATATATAGTAACTAGAAAACTAGCCCTGTTAAAAGAAGCGTTACAAGTTATTTTAGCTACTGTTTAAGGTATATTCTAAAGATCTACGACTATCTTATTAGAGCATTATACTTCTGGCCTTTAATCCGCTTTAAATAAACAAAGGACAAGTTATGTATTTGACCTTTAGGCTTTAAAAAAGGTGTAGTTCTATATTTTATAGCTTAAGAAAGTATTTTAATAGTTAACTCTTCTAAAAAGTAGCTTTAAACCGGATTAAAATGTTAAAATTTTAACTTAAAGTACCTTTTTGGAATAGCTTATTATGGGTCTTAAAATTGATAATTTGTGTTTTTTTTTGTATTTAATAGTATTATACGTTTTGATATGTTAATTTTTGATGTTTAAAAGTATAGTGTTACCTAGTAAAATAGAGTAGTTGTTAGTTTAGTTTTTATCAATTTCGCAGGTAGTTTAAATTATCCTATTTAGTATAGTGTTTTGAAAAATTAGGAGTCTGATTATTAATTAGTTAATCGGCTAAAGGCCTGGTTTTATAGCTGTTGTTTTATGACCCTTTTTTGGTTGTAAATACCCTAATGCCAATTTTTTGAAACATAAGTTGTAGCGAAATTATCAACATTTGTTTCAGTAAAAGACAATGCGCATTACTGTGTTCCGTATTAATGGAAAAACATCTAACTACTTACTAACTATGAATAAGAAATTACTATCAGTAGCATGCTTAATGGGAGCTTTTTCCCTTTATGCGCAAGTTGGTGTTGGAACCCTTGTTCCAAATAAATCCGCAGAACTTGCTGTAATATCCTCCGAAAGAGGATTATTAATTCCAAATATCGCTTTAAAGGACTTGACGGATGCTGTAACAATTAAGGCTGGAAATATAGAAAGTCTACTTGTGTATAACACTAATTCAACAGATGTATTAAGCCCAGGGTATTATTATTGGGAGAATAATAAATGGAATAGACTTCTAATTACAGAAGACATTCCTCAGGTGGTTATCGACAACTTTGAAGAAATTTCTCAGGATGTTCATGTAACGAATCTAATTGAAAATATTATTAGAAACACCCAGGGGAATGTTCTGTATGATGATAATAAATTATATTATATCGATAAGTCTAAAAACCAGACAACTTTACTTTTTTCAAGTGATGACTTCATCACTATCTTAGACTATGATAGCACTACAGGTATTTTAACTTACAAAAATGAAAGTAATAATTTAGTCAGTGTAGATATTAAAAGTGCTGTCAAGGCTTTTGAATCGGTAACAAAAATCGTTCAGAATCTAAACGATAATACCATCATATTTTATGATGAGAATGGAGATTCTACTACTATTGACTTGAAAGGATTTGTCAAAAATGCAGAGACAGTTACCACTTTAGTTAAAGATGGACCTGGAAAATATACCTACACCAATGAAAAAGACCTTCAAACAAAGATCAATGTTAGTGGGGATTTAGTAGATATTATCCATGGAAAACTAGACTTAGACTTGTATAATATCTTAAAAACTTTTGTGAAAGACCATCAAAGTATTACACGCCTTTTTTATAATCCTACCACTCGAATTTTAAATTTTACTGACGAGAATGAACAGGTATTTGACTTTGATTTAACCCAAATTGTACAAGACACTCAGGAGAAAACAAGAATTGATGCTAATGCTTCTAAAAACATTACTGTCCAAAGCAATGTTAATGGTAATACTTTAACCTATACTTTAGAGGTAAAACCTGCAACGGCTAGCTCTCTAGGGGTGGTTAAACCAGGAAGTGGTTTATTGGTAGATCAAGAGGGAGTTCTTAGTGTAGATTTAGGGGCTGTAATGCAAGGTCAAGATCTAAAAGGAAATAACAAGATTGTAGTTACCAATGGAGAAGGTTCTGTATTAAAAGAAGTAAACTTAGATATTGATGAAAGTAAATTGAGTTTACAAAATATAGGAGGAATTTTAAACCTAAATCAACTTTTTAAAGGGAATAAGGGAGATATCTTAATTGTAGATCAGAATGGTGATATTGTTTGGTCCGCTATAGATGTGCTTACTACAAACTCTTTAACTTTAGATAATTCTTCTTTAGTATCAAAGGTAAACGCAATACAATCTTCAGTAAGTTTGGTAGATAAAATATCTACCGAAATGCTTCAAGGTAGAGCTGTAACTGAAGATAAGTTAGGTGCTACCCCTGCACAAAATACCATGGTTGGAGTTGTCCAAGCTGACGGTAGTGTAAAATACCAGAAATTATCTCAGGATAATATTGAGAGCAAACTTTTACAATCGGCTAATAACTTACTAACAGTAACTAACGGAGGTGAATCTGTTTTAAAAGATGTAACCCTTTCTATTAATCAAGCCAATTATGATTTAAGTTTAATCGGGGGTAAATTAAACATTACGCAGATTAATCCAGGTAGTGCTAATACTGTTTTGATAACTAACAATAATGGGGAGCTAGAGTGGGTAAATAAAACGGTTATTTCACCAGAGATTATCCATAATCTATCTAGTGCTGGAAACAATATGACTTCAACTATTAATGGAGTTGATAAATCTGCTGTTATTATTGCTGAGGTTGAACACACTTTAGATGGTAATAATTTAACGACCAGTGTGAATGGTATTGAATCTAATAAAATTAATTTAGCAAGTATTGATCACACTACTAAGGTAGTTGAAGGAACTAATGTACAGGTTATAGAGAATATTGCAGGTAATGAAGCTTCTTATACCGTTTCAGTTTCTGATGCTGCTATTCAAGCAGCTCAAAAAACTACCACTGTAGCAGCAGGAGTAAACATAACTGTAGCCCCTACAACTTCACCTGATGGTAAACATACTGTGTACACTATTTCTTCAGCTAGTTTCACTCCTGATATAGACATTCAAAATGGTCAGATTGTAACTAAAGTTGTTGAAGGTACTGGTATAGATGTAGGATATGCTGCTAGTGGTGATGGAAAACTACATACCTATACTGTGTCAGTTGACCCAACACAAGAACTACTAGAAGGAGATGTTACAGGAGCATTAAATGATAATACTGTAGTTGCTATTCAAGGAATAGAGGTTTTAGAAGGTACTCCAGCAGATAAACAAGTACTTACTTACGATGTAACAGCAAATAAATGGGTACCAAAGACGCAAAGTATATTAGAATTCACTGATGGTAAGGCGCTTAGCTCTACAGATCTAGATTTGTCTTCAGATGCTAACGTAGCTTTACTAAAAGATGTAACCGCAAATATTAAATCAGGAGCAGTAACTACTGTGAAGCTTTTCGATGGTGCGGTGACTACAGCTAAAATTGCTGATAATGCAGTTACTACAGCTAAAATTGCTGATGCTGGGAGTGATCAAGTTTTAGTAACTAATACTAGTGGAGAGCCAATCTGGGAAAATAAAAGTACTCTTGTAACAGGTAATCAAAAAACTAGTTCAGTTAAAGCAGGAACTAACGTAACTGTTGGAACCACAGTTAACGGTAAAGATACCGAATACTTGGTTAATGCTTCAATTTCTGATACAGATATCCAAAGTGGTCAAAAAACTAGTTCAGTTAAAGCAGGAACTAACGTAACTGTTGGAACCACAGTTAACGGTAAAGATACCGAATA
>NZ_JBTXLR010000007.1:0-25652 GCF_054871685.1 Myroides sp. LJL116 | reverse complement strand
AACGGTAAAGATACCGAATACTTGGTTAATGCTTCAATTTCTGATACAGATATCCAAAGTGGTCAAAAAACTAGTTCAGTTAAAGCAGGAACTAACGTAACTGTTGGAACCACAGTTAACGGTAAAGATACCGAATACTTGGTTAATGCTTCAATTTCTGATACAGATATCCAAAGTGGTCAAAAAACTAGTTCAGTTAAAGCAGGAACTAACATAACTGTTGGAACCACAGTTAACGGTAAAGATACCGAATACTTGGTTAATGCTTCAATTTCTGATACAGATATCCAAAGTGGTCAAAAAACTAGTTCAGTTAAAGCAGGAACTAACGTAACTGTTGGAACCACAGTTAACGGTAAAGATACCGAATATTTGGTTAATGCTTCAATTTCTGATACAGATATCCAAAGTGGTCAAAAAACTAGTTCAGTTAAAGCAGGAACTAATGTAACTGTTGGAACCACAGTTAACGGTAAAAATACCGAATACTTGGTTAACGCTTCTATTGGTGATACCGATATTCAAAATGGCCAGATTGTAACTAAAGTTGTGGAAGGTACTGGTGTAGATGTAGCATATGCTGCTAGTGCTGATGGAAAACTGCATACTTATACAGTTTCAGTTGATCCATCACAAGAATTATTAACAGGTGATGTTACTGGAGCATTAAGTGATAATACTGTAGTTGCTATTCAAGGAATAGAGGTTTTAGAAGGTACTCCAACAGATAAACAAGTACTTACCTATGATTCTGATCAAGGAAAATGGGTACCAAAGGCTCCGAATGCTGTACCAAAAGTTTCTATAGTAAATGGTTTAAATACCACTGTTAGTAAAGAAGTTAGTACTACAGATGCAAATGAAACTATTTATAAAGTAAATGTGAAGAGTGCCTTACCTAGTTTCTTTTATATGCCTTCTGTTTTTGTTCCAACAAGTGCTAGTGCGAATTTACCAACTGGAGTTACATTTAATAATACTACTAGAAAGGGTGAAATTAAACTTTATGAAATATTCAACGCCCAGTTTGAAGGTCCAGTAACTCAAAGTGACCCAAATGCAGAATTACCAACCTTTGAAGCAGACGAGTTAAACTACTTTGTAACCTATGCAGATCCTAGTGTTTTTGTTAGTGTTGATGTTTCTGATACAGGGATATTAACTTATGAAGTTTCAGCTACTGCAAATGTTAGTGTTGGAACATTTATGAATATTGTTTTTAGTATTCGCTAACTAAAAAAGTTGACGTATGAAAAATTTAATCTATTTGCTAGCCTTATGCTTGATGTGTGTAGGGGCTAGCGCTCAAAATATATCTGTTACAACTTGGAATGAGTTAGCTAAAATGATCTCTGAACAAGAATTAGAAGAGTTACAGAGTAAGGTTTATGGCTATGAATCCTCCATGAGCGTGTATTCGAATGGCTATGTGTATCCTTACATTAAGGCTGGACAAGAAACAATAGATCTATTATTTATGAATGGGCTCTTTCCTTTAGAAGTAGTGAAAAATGTTCCAGAATTTAAAGAGTCGATGAATAATATTAAAGTTGTTTGCATTGATTTATCAGAAACACAAAATATTAATACAATGCTAAATATGGATTTAAAGTTTTCTTTATTACCTAATCTACAGTATATAGTACTTACCTCTATTAGTAGAGATCAATTGGATAAAGCTGAAGTTAACTTTAAAGACAGAAAAAATCAAAGGGGTGAAGATTCAAAGAAAATATATCTCCTAAGTCAATTGGAACCTGAAAACACGTAGGCTATGAAAAAAATATATATAGATAGGCTAAGAGTACATCTGAGTATATTGCTTTTTTTAGTATGTACTTTTTCAATCTTGGGTCAAGAGACATTTACTTTAAGGAAGTCCTTAAAGGCGCCTGAACCATATACAGATGTTGGAATTTATAATCTTAGGGGAGACTTCACGATGATTGGTAACTCTAATTTGTACGATAACAAGAATCCAAATAATAGAAAAAAAGGAAATGGTAACAATGACAACATGACTTTTTATAAATTATCTGGTGATGGTTCTGATATCATTAACTCTTCTTCGTCTACTTTGGTAAAGCCTATTGGTCTTGATTTAACTTGTACTGAGATTGTTTATGTTGGATTGTACTGGACTGGTAGAGGAGACAATGATCCTTCTGATGCAACAAAACTTAAAAATGGGTTACAAAAGAAAAAGATAAAAGTAAAATTACCAGGTCAATCTAGCTATGTAGAATATAACGCAGAGGTTAGTAATATAGGTAGTGATTTGCAAAGAGACATATACACCTGTTATGTAGATATTACAGATAAAGTAATTGCTTTAGGAGATAATGCCTGGGGGACTTATAGTGTTGCGAATATTGCTACTACAAAAGGGAATGGATCTTCTACTGGTTATTTTGGCGGATGGGGAATGGTAGTGATTTATGAGAATCCGAAACTTAGTTGGAAGGACATTACTGTTTTTGATGGGTTTAGTTTTATAAATGGGGCTGATGCATCTGCTAAAACTAGAGAATTAACTATTAATGGATTTAGAGCGGCGCAAAATGGGGCTATTAATGTAAAAATGGGAGTTATTGCAGGGGAAGGCGATGCGGATATCGTAAATGACTTTCTTAAAATGAAATTAAATGCAGGTAATTCCTATGAAAGATTAAGCCATGGGGCGGATACGGATAATAATTTTTTTAACTCCACTATTGATATCGCACCGAATACTCGTGTACATAATAATAGTAATAACTACGGGGTAGATGTATTTACTTTTAAGTTAGATAACAGTAATAATAGATTTATTGCTAATAATCAGCAAAGTACTAAATTCCAATATGGTACTACTGGGGATACATATGTAATCAGTACTGTAATCTTTGGTGTAGATGCATTTGTGCCAGAAGTTGAAGCGTTCAATAGTATTATTACTCCTGGTATGTCTTCAGGATCTCTAGTAGATCCGGGTGATGAGGTCTCTTTTGAACTAACAATAAAGAACAAAGGGAATGAAAAGATTAAAGATGGAGAAGTAGAGGTTATAATACCGCCAAATATGCATTTTGTTTCTGCCTCTGTCGATCCTAGTTTGGATGTAAAAGGGTTAGTATCATGGAATCATCCACAAGGAAGTGACTCTACAATTCTATCTGGTGGTATAATCACGTGGAAATTTGATAAGGATTTATCCAATGCTGATAAAGATGCAATCTTAGGTAAATTGACTTATACTCTAAGGGCTACAGATAATTGTGAAATACTTACTAGCTCTTATAATAACTGTGTTTTAACAGCTGGTATTAACGGAAGAGTTAAAGGTGTTGGTGCTAACTCTAATGGGCAATTGGATAGTCGTTTTGTCAAAGGATATTCTGAATCTAATTGCTTTGAGGCAGAGTACGATAATATGGATCTTAATATAAATTTAGATCCCGACTTTTTAGCTAATTGTTCAACAATTGGGCAAAGTGGAGCTAAAGTATTTTCTGTGGCATGCGATGATTCTTCTAATGTAGTACCGCGTCAAACAGTAGTGGAATATTACCCTACAGGTACAAAGTTTTATTCTATCGATTTGAGTATTCCTAATGCTGAACCGGTTTTAGAAGAAGGAGATTTTATAGCCTCTGAACAGGGAATCGTTTATTACGCACTTTATCCTTGGTCGAATTTTAGATGTTTCACGCAATTTAAAGCTGTTTCTAGTCAGATAAACACCACGCCAACAGTACAGAATATCAATGTGTGTTTTGGGGATAACTATACTTTAGAAAATAAGGTTTCCCAGGTTGGACTTCAGCATGGATTGACTCTTTTCTATTTTGAAAATGAAACGGATTCTACTCCACTAAGTCAAATACCACATCCTACAGATGAGGGAGTCTATACCTACTATGTGGCAGAAGGCCGTACTGGTTGTTATGGAGAAAAGATATCTTTTACCATTACAATAAAAGGATTACCTAGCGAGCAAACACTCGAGCCAGATTGGCAGTTTTGTGAGAACTCTGATGGTTTATATACAATAACTACAACCGATACGGTGGTATGGGAATATGCCTTAGCGCAAGATCCTACTACTTGGATTGTGTTACAAGCTAATTCATTTAATTCCAGCTTGCAACCAGCTTCTAATAATTTAAAAGTTTCACATGCAAGCCAAGTGATTAATGGAGTTTTAGTTAGAGTAAGAGTTTCTAATTCAAATGGTTGTAGTGTTTACTCTGAGCCAATGAAGATAGTGGTAGATGATTGTTCTACTATTAGTAACCCAGCCTTGCCAAGTAAGGCTTACAAATAGTCTATAATATGAAAACTAGTGCAAAGATAAATTGGATACTGGCACTCATTTTTACTGGGTTACCCATTATTGGATTTGGTCAAAATAATGCTGGACCAAAATTGGTGAATGCTGGTAAAATGAGCATGGAGTCTAACTCCTTGGTAAGTGTAGCATATGATTTTTCAAATCTACCTACTGCTCAGGTAATCTCCGATGGAACTATAATGTTCTATAGAGATTTTAATAATGATGGATTTTACGAAAGTTCTGTAAATAAAAAAACAGGGAAAACCTACTTTACCCGCTGGAATCAAGAGCAGGGTGCTCAAGTTATCTCTGGAGATGCCATAAGTAGTTTTCACGATATTATTTTTGATAATAGTCAATCAAACATGGCTTTCGACATTAAGAATAATATTGATATTCATGGGAAAGCAGAATTTAAGCAAGGTATTTTAAAGGTAGATTCTACCCAAAATCCTATCACGAAAGTTTCTAGAGGGATGGTAAGTTTTTTAAAGGACTCTTCTTGGGAACAAGCTAGTGATATAAGCCATGTGGATGGTTATGTGGAGAAGATTGGTAAAACAGATTTTACCTTTCCTAAAGGTAATAAAAACATGTATCGTCCAGCGATAATCACCTCTGCTAAAGAGGATAAAGATGCTTATTTAGGTAGATATGTCTTTGACGATTCGAACTTTTTCCATGCGAGAAGTCCGTATTCAGGGGTAATCGAAGAGCTTAATACTAAAGAATATTGGATTATTGAAAAGGCAACCAATTCTGCAACTGATATCATTTTGACATTAACATGGGATTCTAGAACTACTCCAAAAAACTTATTGGACGATCCTGAGAAAGATCTACATATAGTGAGATGGGATAGTAAGCAAAACCTTTGGGTAGATGAGGGAGGAATTGTAGATATAGCTAATAGACAAGTTACTACACCTGTAAGTGTAAAAGGGTATGGTTTTTTTACTCTAGCTAAGGTCAAAACGGATTGGATACTAGATGGCGATGTAGTGATTTACAATTTAGTAAGTAGTAATGAGGACAATATAAACGATTACTTCTTAATTGAGAATATCCAAAGATTCCCTAATAACTCTGTACATATTTTTAACCGTTGGGGGGTAAAGGTATTTGAAACCACTAATTATGACCCTCAAGGAGATGGATCAGTTAATGTTTTTAGAGGGTATTCAGATGGAAGAGCAACTATTGCCAAAAATGAAAAACTTCCAACTGGGACTTACTACTATATTGTTACTTATGAGTTTAAGGATGCAAATGGAGCAAGGATGATTAAAAAATCAGGTTACTTACAGTTAGAAACCAACTAAAAAAACAAGAAAATGAAGAAAATAATAAATTTCAGGGCATGGATGCTTAGCGTTTTTTTAGGGATAATAACGCTAAGTAATGGCTTTGCGCAGCAAGATCCTCAATATACTCAATACATGTATAACCATGCAAAAATAAACCCTGCTTATGCAGGAAGTGTAGATAACTTAGGAATTTATGGCCAATATAGAACCCAATGGGTTGGTCTTGAAGGTGCTCCAAAAAGCGTAAATGCTTCGATAACTTCTCCAATAGCTCAAAGTGGCCTGGGATTAGGTGTTCATTTTCAAAATGACAAAGTAGGAGCTATGAATAGCAACACTTTTGCAATAGACCTTTCCTATACCATAAATTTAAGTTGGAACTATAAGCTAGCTTTCGGAGTAAAGGGATCTGGAAATATTTTAGATGTTAACTATGACAAATTACACATCTTTAATCCCAGTGACCCAGTGACTCAAAACAATGTAAACAACAAATTTTCTCCAAATATTGGGGCAGGGGTGTTTCTTTACTCTGAAAATGCTTATGTGGGATTTTCTATTCCAGCTCTTGTATCTAATACTATTTATGATGCAAATCATATTAAAACTCTAAAAGAAAGAGCTCATTATTATTTGACAGGAGGATATGTGTTTGATTTTAATCAGACTTGGAAATTAAAGCCAGCTACACTTTTAAAAGCGGTAGAAGGCGCGCCTTTACAAGTAGATGTTTCTTTAAATACAATGTTTAAAGATAAATTCACTTTGGGTGTAGCTTATAGATGGGATGCGGCAGTTAGCTTTTTAGCTGGCTTTCAAGTGGACAACACTATATTTATCGGCTATAGTTATGATACAGATACTACTAAGCTTGCACATTATAATAATGGGTCACACGAGATTTTCATGCGTTTCGATTTGTTTAACTCAACTAAGCGAACTAGATCAGCGAGGTTCTTCTAAAAGGGCATTATCATGAGACATAAATTTATAAATATTGGTATGGCCATTCTTTTAAGCCTCGGTACTGTAGGAATTAGTCATGCTCAGATTAGGCAGCAGAAAATAGCAAACAAGGAAGTGGAAGGCTATGCATATAGTAAAGCGATTGCTAACTATTTACGCATAATTGAAAAGGATAAGGCTAATGCTCAGGTGTATATGAATTTGGGGGATGCTTATTATTTTAATGCAAAGTTGGATCAGGCCTTTGTTTGGTATGATAAATATTTTCAAATGCAGGATAATTCTACTATAAGTCCAGATCATTTCTTTCGATACGGTCAAAGTCTTAAAGCAGTAGGAGAAAATCAAAAAGCAGAGCAAATATTAGCAATTTGGCAAGAGAGTTTAGCATCTTCTACCAATGGAAATTTTGTACAAGAAGAGTTAAGTGATGCTACATCAAAGCAAAAAGTGGAATTACAACTCCTGCTAGTAAATGGAAAATTTGCTGATTATGCAGCAGTTGCAACACAAAATAAAATTGTTTTTACTTCTTCTAGGAATGATGAAGATCAATCAAAAAAAATAGATCCATGGACCAATGAACCTTATACAAGTTTATTTGAATTAAATAATCAGGGATCAACTATGGCTAAACCTTTAGAATTTGAGGGAGGTTCTAAAGAAGTTAATTATTCCTCAAGTAGTTTTTCTGCCGACGGTAATACTATGTTTTTTACCGCAAACAACAATAATTTAAGAGGTCGAAAAAAATTCAACAAAAAAAGTAGTTCTCTATTAAAAATATTTAGAGCTACAAAACTTCCGGATGGAACGTGGGGACGAGTATTAGAGTTATCGATTAATTCAGATAATTTTAATACAGCCCATCCGAGTGTATCTATCGATGGTAAAGTACTTTACTTTACCTCAGATAGACCTGGTGGATATGGAGAATCTGATATTTACAAAGTTAATTTACAAGATTTTACACCAGTTGGAGAAGTGGAGAACCTGGGACCAATTATTAATACTCCAGGTAGAGAAACTTATCCATTTATAAGTAGCGAACAATTATATTTTAGCTCTGACACCCATAGGGGATTTGGTGGATTAGATATCTTTAGTTCGACATTAGTGAAGGATAGTCAATGGGGAAATGTACAGAACTTAGGTAGTATGTACAATAGTTCATTTGATGATTTCGCCTATTTTTCCCAAGCTAAAGGAGTTGGCTTTTTAAGTTCTAATAGACCTACTAATGATTACCAAAATGATAATATTTATAGTTTTAAAATTTGTTTGACCCAACTATCTGGAACTATAAAAGATGAAAAAACTTTAGAAAATATAGCAAAAGGATCTCTGAAGTTTTACCTATCTGATAATAGTTTGTTTCAAGAATTAGTTAGTGATCAAAATGGGGATTATTATACAGATTTACTAGGATGTGATCAAAACTACACCGTTAGTATACAAGCCGATGGCTATTCACCTAAGACTATTTCTGTGAACTTGTCTTCGAATAATCCCAAAGAGAATGTTGATGTTTTCCTAGCCTCTATAGAAACACAACCCCTTTGGCAGCCACCTAGTATAGAACCTATTTATTTTGATTTTGATCAGGTGAAGATAACCGAACAATCCAAGAAGAGTTTAAGTGAAATACATGATGTGTTGGAATCCTATCCTCAAAGTAAAGTAGTAATAACCTCACATACCGACAGTAGAGGGTCGCAAAACTATAATATGGAGCTTTCCAAAAAAAGAGCCCAGCAAACCGCACAATGGCTAATAAATAGTGGAGTGGACTCAGATAGAATTTCCACAAAATGGAAAGGAGAACAAGAATTGGTAAATAAATGTAAAGATGGTGTTCCTTGTTCTTTGGAGCAACATGCCTTAAATAGACGAAGTGAGTTTGAACTTTTAGAGCAATAAATACCTATTTTTTTGATTACTGAAAGAGCGATTGTTGGGATCGCTCTTTCTATTTACTTAATGTTTTTTTTAGGAAAATCGCTTGTGTTCTATTCTTGATTTCTAGTTTATTGTATAAGTTATTCACGTGATACTTTACAGTATTTACAGAAATGAATAGCTTTTGAGAAATTTGGGTATTACTCATACCTTCCCACATACAGGTTAGAACTTCTGTTTCTCTTTGTGTTAGATTGTGTTTTATGCGTAAGGCATCTAAAGGAGAAAACTCTTTACTACGCTTGGAGTAGTTAGAGGATTTATCTAATCTAACTAAATGATTTTCAATCTCTCTTCTATAATCATTGTTTTGGTTTTGAATTTCTTTAACCTTGTAAATAATGGTGGATGTAATGATTAAAATACCAAAAGTACAAACTAATCTAACACTATTGATAGTGAAAAAAGAGAATATATCTCCCTCTAAAGTTAGGTGTAATAAATAACCCATAGCCACTAATAGTAAAGTGGAAAAGGTAAGGAAAAGAAATTTTGCGTATACATTCTTATTTATCTGAGATGCTGTTAAAATGAGACAAAATAAAGGCGGTATAAAGCTCAATAAAGCTATGGTATCCAATAAAAAAGGCTCTGAATAAAAAGTGAAGACTAATGAAAGAGTGAATATTAGGACAAATAAAGTAATAAATAATGTACGGTATTGTATAAAAAAGTGCTTGAAATCTAAGAAGTGCAGTGTAAATATACAGATACACAAGGAGATTAATGGTAGATTCCATGCTTGTAAATATGGCATCTCCCAAGTAGCATCAGAGATATAGTAAAACATTCCATCTTCATAGAATAAGGAGATGAAAATAACAATTTGTAGAGCGCAATAACTTAGGAAGCGGTTATCTCTAAATATAAAATAAAAAATAAAATTAATAAAAATCGTAAGAGTAGCAAGTCCATAATAATTTCCAATATATAAAAGCTGTTTTGCCTCATGGCTTGTAAATTGGCTTCTTTCTTGGGCTATAATATTTAAATTTTTTAGTGGATATTGCTTAAGGTTTAGATAATAGGTAGTATTATCGGTCACCAGATAATGATGGGCGAAACGACTCTTAACAAATTCTCCTCTACTATCTAAGTTCTGAGGAATAAGATGAAGTTTGTTGACATTGTAAGCATAAAAATCATAACTAAATATATGTGAATTAGGGATTTGGAAAATAAGGGGAGAGAACAAAATATCTTCATCCATTTGACCTTTGATCCAATTATTGTTTAAGGAATCAGTAGCGATTTGTAACGTCTTGGAATCAAATAAAGGTCGATAGTTTAAAGATTCTATATACTCTTGTTGTTTTATAGGAACTCTAGCTATAGATAAAGTGCTGATTATAAGGCACAATAAAAGTGCCAAAAACCGCAAGGATTTTTGTGAGGTAGGGAGAATCATTGTAGTGTTAGTTAGGTAACCATAAATGTACTAAATATCCCAATTCAATAAGAATTTGTTGTGTTAAATGTACTGGTGTTTAGCTATTTATGTATTTTGTGTGAAAGGGGTTGGTTTTTGTTGAAGTTAATTTTTGTAATGTCTTAAAATTCTCCGGGATAGGAATAAGGAAGGTATTGCTATTGCATAAATAACAATGCTTTAACATAATGCCCTAGGTAAGGATTATAGGTTTTTAAATTAAGTTTAGTGTATTTTTAAAATTTAAACATTTTTAGGCATAAAACAATCGTTTTGTAGATGCATTTCTTGTTTTGGATTTTGAATTTTGTTGAAGAGTTTAAATATATTATTAATATATTAGATTTTTAACCTAACCTAAACTAGCTATTTATGGAAAAGCACTTTCAAATTTTAATTATCGGGGCAGGTACTGCAGGAATAATGACCGCGGCTCAATTAATGAAACGTGATAAAAACTTACAGATTGCTATTATCGATAGTTCACAAAAACATTATTATCAACCTGCTTGGACTTTGGTTGGAGCTGGTAGCTACAGCAAAGAAAAAACAATTAGACTAACTAAAGATTTAATACCTAAGGGAGTTACTTGGATTCCACAAATGGCTCAAGAGATTATAGGAGAAAAAAATACTGTAATCACTGATGCAAAAGATATATACACCTATGATTATCTAGTGGTATGTCCTGGTTTAGTAAATGATTTGTCTTTAATTGAAGGACTTAAAGAGGCAATTGATCAAGGTGTAGTTTGTAGTAATTATATAGATCCAGAATACACTTGGGAACTTTTACAAAAATTTGAAGGAGGAACCGCAGTATTTACCCAACCAAACACGCCTATTAAATGTGGAGGTGCTCCCCAAAAGATCATGTATTTGGCTTGTGATTATTTTAAAAAGAAAAATATTGACAAAAAGACCAAGGTTTTATTTCCAATGCCAGGTAGTGTAATCTTTGGTGTTAAACCTATTGCTGCTACTTTAATGCAGGTAATTCAAAGATATGGCATTGAATTTATGCCTTTTCATAATCCAATTAAGATTGACTCAGTTGCAAAAAGGGCATATTTTAAAATTAACGACTCATCGAATCAATGCGTTGTAATTTCGGATGATACTAGGGTAAGCAGTAAGATAGAAGATGGGGTTTTTAGTGTAGATTTTGATTTTTTACATTTAGCACCGCCTCAAAGCGCACCAGAGTTTATCAAAAAATCTGATTTAGTTAACTCCGCTGGTTGGCTAGAGGTAGATTTACATTCTCTACAACATCTTCGTTATGCTAACATTTTTGGTTTAGGTGATGTGGCAGGATTGCCTACAGCTAAAACAGGGGCAGCAATTCGCAAGCAAGTTCCTGTAGTGGTAGACAATATCTTGAGTATGCTTGATAATAAGGAGGCTAAAAATACACAATACCAAGGTTATTCCTCATGTCCTTTAGTAACAGGATATGGTAAGATGGTTTTAGCTGAATTTAATTACAAAAATGAATTTACCCCTGATCCTAAATTAAAGCAAATGTTTATTAAAGATAGCTCAAAGGAACATTGGCGTTTATGGGCACTAAAAAAGTATATGCTTCCTTATCTGTATTGGAATAAATTGCTTAAAGGAGAGCAAGTGTAGTTGTTTTTAAAAGATTAGTAACGTTTTTAAAAAAGGTTGCGCTATCTTTAGTAATAGAAATTGAATCTAACTTTTATTTTATAACTTATGATGTACGCATACGTATCTATCGGATTAGTATTAGCTTTTTTTGTTTTTATCCTTTATGTCTCTCTAGTAAAGAAGAACCTTAAAAACCATAAAAATAATATTTTAGTATTTTTAGGACTAATTGCTGTCTGGACTTTGCTATACTTTATATTATTATAGAAGTTGTTCTTATAAAAGCTGAAGGGCAATATGAGCACATGCTTGCGCATCACTCAAAGCGTGGTGATGGTTTAGGGAACTAAAACCAAAATAAGAACTTACTGTATTAAGTTTGTGATTTATTAGATTCGGTAGAGCTTTTTTAGCCGAGCGGTACGTGCAAAAAAAAGGATTTTCTACTGGGGATAGGCCATAAGCCTGTAGAGAAGCATTTAAGCAGCTTTTATCAAAAGCACTATTGTGTGCTACAAAAGGTAGACCTTGTATAAAAGGAGTAATTTGTTGCCATACTTCTGGGAAGTTTAAAGCATTTATGGTATCCTCTTGGGTTAAGCCATGGACTTTGGTATTCCAATAACTATAAAAATTAGGAGTAGGTTTAATTAAGGCGTAAAACTCCTTGGTGATAACTTTATTGATTACCACAACTATTCCTACACTACACACGCTAGTTCTGTGTTGGTTGGCTGTCTCAAAATCTATCGCAACAAATGAATCCATAGTATATATAATTTGTAAAGGTTACCTAAAAGGTATTTTACAAAGATAATAATCCAAAACTTCCTAGGTATTTACCTGGGAAGTTTTTTATTTAAATGCATTTCTGCTATTTCTATTGAAGTAAATCAGATGTTTATACTTCTTTGAGTTGTATTATTTTGACAGGGCATACACTTTGGGCCTGTAAGGCGTTATCTAAAAAGCTATAGTCGTTGGATTTAAGTGTATGGAAACCTTTGTTATCCATGGCATTTAACAATACTGTTTTCCCATCTTTTTTCGACATTTGAAAAATTTCTGGGGCAAGTTCTACACAATAATTACATCCAATACATTTGTCTCTTTGTAAAGTGATTATGATCATTTTTCTTGTACTATTTTATAAACTTTATCTGATAATCTTACTCTAAAAGGAACCACAACAGTACAGTTTTGCCCCCTTATACCAGTATCGGAAGGGACTCCATCTACAAATAGCTCTTCTAGTAGGATTTCTTTAGCTCCAGTTGTTGGCCCTGTAATTAAAAGAGTATCTCCTTTTCTAATGTCATAGGCTTCTATCTTGAATTCCATAATACTAGCTTTAGTATAATAGTGTAAAACTTTTGCGATATATACTTTTTTCTGAGTGGCATTACTTCCTGGGTTATCACTCCATTGGCCAAGTTTTTGTCCTAGATAATAACCGGACCAAAAACCTCTATTGTATACTTTAGATAGTTCAGTAAGCCATTGTGTGATCTTTTCTTTGGTATAGGTTCCTTGTTCTATGCTTTGTAAAGCTTGTTTATAGGTTTGAATAACTTTGGCTACATACTCTGGCGAGCGGCCTCGACCTTCTATTTTTAATATCTGAACACCACTTTGTATAATTTGATCCAAAAACTCAATAGTACATAAGTCTTTAGGGGACATCATATACTCATTGTCTATTTCTATTTCGAATCCACTTTCTTGATCTATTACGGTATATTTCTTTCTACAATTTTGTTTACATGCTCCTCGGTTTGCTGAAGAGTTATGCGAATGCAGGCTTAAATAACATTTACCAGAAACAGCCATACATAAGGCTCCATGAGCGAATATTTCTATTTGAATCAATTGACCACTAGGTCCTTTAATTTGCTGTTTTTGTATGCTTTGGGTGATATGCTTTATTTGTCTAAGGCTTAATTCTCTTGAGAGTACAATAGTATCGGCAAATAAACTATAGAATTTTATAGTCTCAATATTGGTTATATTTAACTGAGTGGAAATATGTACAGCAAGACCTAGTTCTTTTGCCAAAACTATAACGGCTTGATCACTGGCAATTACAGCACTAATATTGGCCTTCTTAGCTTTTTGCAATAAATTTCTTACCACAGATAAGTCATGGTCATAGACAATGGTATTTAGTGTAAGGTAACTATGTACATTTTTTGCCTTACAACGTTTTACAATCTCTGGTAAATCTTCCATAGTGAAATTAATACTCGCTCTTGCTCTCATATTTAATTGATCTACCCCAAAATAGATTGAGTCCGCTCCATTGTCTAGAGCAGCTTGTAGGGATTCAAAATTACCAGCTGGGGCCATTAATTCCACTTTATTGTATTGTATCATTGGTATTATATTTGAACTAGCTTTGCCAAAAGCAAAACTTTATATCGTTATCGAAAGTATTTAGGGTTCTAAAATACAGTCTAGCTAGACTATAGTTATTTCAAAATTAGAGTAATTATTCCTAGGTAAAAGCCCTTTAAAGTAATATTTAAGAGTATATACTTTTTACTACTGAGTCCTTTAGTAGAGAGTTTATTATTGCAATTACATTTGGTTGATGACCCACTTTTTTTGGTTAACAAGGAATTTACTTTGTTTTTTCTTGGCTATAGTTCCAAACGGAGGTATATTTATTGCCAAAGGTATTTTAAATGAACCCAACCACTCAAAACAATACAAAAGTAGCCATCATCGGAGCAGGTATTGCTGGATTAACTATGGCTTTAGCCCTGAAAAAACAAAATATTGACTTTGTAATATACGAATCTGCCAAGAAGCTAAAACCTGTAGGTGCTGGTATTGCTTTAGCAGCTAATGCTATGCAAATTTTCAATTATTTTGGAATTAGTGAAAAACTAAAGCAGAGTGGAGTTAGAATGCTTCAAGTCGAATTAAGTGACTTTAACTTAAATAGACTTTCAACCAATGATTTACTATCATTTGAAAACAAATACAAAGCTTTAAATATTGCTATTCATAGAAGGGAACTACATCGCATTTTAGTAGAAGAAATAGGTATAGAAAATATCCTATTAGACAAACGACTTGCTTGTGTAAAACAAGAAAATCCCCAAGCCTACACTCTAATTATGCTAGATGGTAGTAATTTTACTCATTCGATTGTAATTGGAGCCGATGGTTTGCGATCAAAGGTGAGAGATTTTGTATATCCCAATAGTAAAATTAGGGACGCAAAGCAGGTTTGTTATAGAGGTGTAGTTGATTTTAATTTGCCCAATGAGTTAGACAATACTTCTTTAGAAGCTTGGGGTAGTGGTAAGCGTTTTGGATTTGTAAAAATTAATGACAATCAGGTGTATTGGTATTTCTTAATCAATGAGAATCTTAAAAAAGACTCAGCTACTTTGTCTAGTTATTTAAAGGCATGTCCAGATATGGTAAGAGAATTGATACAAAAAACACCCTCTGAGAATATTTTTGAGGATAACATTTACGATTTAGAACCTATAAATAATTGGGTAAAAGGTGGAGTGTGTTTAATAGGTGATGCCGCTCATGCAACTACTCCGAATCTAGGGCAAGGTGCTTGTCAAGGTATTGAAGATGCTTATGTTATTTCTTTGCTCTTACAAAAGTATGACCTTTTAATGGCCTTAGAAAAATACCCTAACCTAAGGAGAGCAAAAGCCCATAAAGTTGTTAAACAGAGTTGGAATCTAGGAAAAGTAGCTCAGCTGGAATCTGTTTTCTGGGGAAATATGCGAAATGCAGCATTTCAATTATTGCCAGAATATTTGGCTAATAAGCAAATGAATTGGCTTTTTGATATCCATAGATATAAAGAGGAAATAAATAAACTTTAGCCTTTGGTTAGTCGTATTTCCTAGAATATTGGTTAATTTTGCAGCCTTTAAAATTGCTCGAGTCCCATTATAGCTATAGTGTAAGGATTAGTTAGCTAAAAATGTTATATATTTTTGATGGAAAAAATTGCATTAGGTCTAAAGCGAAATTGGAAACAGTTTACTCTATTAATAGTGGTAAATATAATGATAGGGGGTATGGTTGGTCTAGAAAGAACTGTAGTTCCTTTAGTGGCTACGGAAAGCTTCCATATACAATCCGACGTTATAATATTTTCTTTTATAATTGCCTTTGGTCTAGTTAAGGCGGTTACTAACCTTTTCTCTGGAGCATTAGCCGATAGATATACTAGAAAACGAGTACTTATTTTAGGATGGCTAGTTGGCCTACCTGTTCCTTTTTTACTAGCTTATGGACCAAGTTGGAATTGGATTATTTTTTCTAATATCTTACTTGGTATTAGTCAAGGACTCGCTTGGTCTATGACTGTCAATATGAAAATAGATCTTGTAGGTAGTAAAAATAGGGGATTAGCGATGGGATTAAACGAAGCCGCAGGATATGGAGCTGTGGGTTTAACTGCCTTATTAACTGGGTATATAGCTTCTTCTTATGGATTGCGTCCTGCTCCTTTTTACTTGGGAATATTTTATACTATAGCAGGAACAGCTTTGTCTATTTTTTTAATTAAAGACACTAAAGCATATGCTGTTTTAGAATCTAAAAATCAAGGTGTTAGTTCAAATGAAGCAGAAGAAAAGCCTAACTTATGGTGGGTTTTTAAACAGACCTCTTATAAAAATAAAAATCTATTTAGTATTTCTCAAGCTGGATTAATTAATAACCTAAATGATGGAATGTCTTGGGGAGTTTTTCCTTTGTTGTTTTTATCTATGGGCGTAGGTTTAGAGGGTGTAGGTTGGATTAAAGCTATATATCCTATTGTTTGGGGTGTAGGACAAATTATAACAGGTCCAATTTCAGATAGATGGGGGAGAAAACCTCTTATCGTTACAGGAATGTTTGTACAAGTAGTTGGTCATATCATCATTGGTATAGAAATTCTCGAACCCTTACATGCTGGGTTATGGGGATCTGTTTTTTTAGGATTGGGAACAGCTATGGTCTACCCAGCTTTACTTGCAGGTATAGGGGATAATGCTCTGCCTAATTGGCGAGCTTCCTCCTTAGGAGTCTATCGTTTTTATAGAGATATGGGATATGCAGTAGGGGCATTAATGGCAGGAGTAGTAGGAGGTCTTTTTGGCTTAATGTGGGCAGTGCACATAGCAGGTCTTCTAACTTTAATTTCTGGTATTATTGTATGGGTTACTATGGATTCTGATAAGCAACAAAGTTAGGCTTTGTGATACAAATAAAGGGAGGTTACTTTATTATCTGGAATTATATGTCTTTTTACCAAGTGAGTTAAACTTGTGAAAAAAGCTTTTCCATTACAAAATTAGTAAGGTAAACCCCTTGTAGTTCTACTTGTTGCTCTTTAATAACAGTAAATCCTTTACTTAAAAAAAAGGGTTTAGCGCTAATTGAACTATGGGTAGTTATTTTCTTATACTTAATTGTTTCTATTACTTTTTGATATAATGCACTAGCAATACCTTGTCCTTGGTAGTCTTTATGAACAAAGAGGCGATCTAGGTAGCCACTTACAGAAATATCTATAAAACCTACTATTTCACTGTTAATTTGGGCAACAAAACTATGGTTTTTTAAAAGAGATAAGTTCCATTGACTTAAATCTTTATTGGGATTTGCCCATACTTTAATTTGGCAATCCGAATAATCTCTAGCATTAATTGATTGAACAGTATCTAGAAAAAGAGATAGAGTAGCTTGTGCATCTTTAAAAGTATAGGCTCTAACTTTCATTGTTCTCTATTTTATTATAAACTAACTACAAAGGTATCTTTTTCTGTAAGATACAATGGTTTTAGCAGTTTTTTTTATTGGTTTATTATCTAGTTTTTTTAATAAAAAGTTAAAGTTATCTTGTAATAAACTTGACGAACTTTAGTCTTTTAAGTATCTTGGGCCTTGGAAGAATGGCCAAAGAAAGTTATTTTCAATAAAGCTTTAATTTATAAAGTATTAGGATTTATATGAATACAAAAACAGTAAAAGCCTATGGTACCCATAGTGCAAAGCAAGATTTAGAATTAATGAACATCACACGCCGTTTAGTAGGGGATAAAGATGTAGAAATAGAAATTTTATATTGTGGAGTTTGTCATTCTGATTTGCATACCGCTAGGTCTGAATGGGGACCAACTATGTATCCAAATGTACCAGGACATGAGATTATCGGTAAGGTAGTTCAAGTTGGTAATCAAGTGGATAAATTCTCTATTGGGGATATAGTAGGAGTTGGCTGTATTGTGGATAGCTGTAGAGAATGTGAAAGTTGTAAAGATGATTTAGAGCAATATTGTGAAGTAGGGCATACCCAAACATATGATAGTCTAGATACGCAGTTAAATCAACCTACCTTTGGAGGTTATGCACAAAGTATTGTAGTGGATCAAGATTTTGTTTTACACATACCAAAGAGTTTAGATTTAAAGGCTGCTGCCCCTTTACTTTGCGCAGGTATTACTACCTATTCTCCTTTAAGACATGCCAATGTAGGGCCTATGTCTAAAGTAGGAATCGTAGGTATTGGAGGTTTAGGACATATGGCTGTAAAATTAGCAAAAGCAATGGGCGCTTATGTAGTGGTAATCACTACCTCAGCTTCTAAAGTAGAGGATGCTATGCGCTTAGGTGCTGATAAAGTAGTATTGTCAACAGATAGGGATCAAATGAAGCAAAATGCACGTAGTTTAGATTTTATATTAGACTGTGTTTCTGCTCAACATAATATTAATAGTTACTTAAACCTTTTAAAAAGGGATGGTAAATTAACCCTTGTAGGAGCACCAGAGAAACCTTTAGAAGTAGCAGCATTTAGTTTAATAATGCAGCGTATTAACTTTTCAGGATCTTTATTAGGTGGAATTAAGCAGACCCAGGAAATGCTTGATTTTTGTGCTGAACATCAAATTCATGCGGATGTTGAACTCATCAATATTGATCAGATCAATGAAGCTTTTGAAAATCTATTACAAGGTAAAGTAAAATATAGATATGTGATTGATATGGCTTCTTTAAATCAAAAATCAATAAAAGAGTAATTACTTATTTGACAAAAAAGATTACATTATACATTATGGATTATTATTTACCCAGTATTCTTGGGATACAAACTAGTCTTTCTTTAGACATTCCTCTTTTTCTTTGGCAATTATTTAGTCTTATACTAATTGGTTTAATTATCTATGCTATCTATAGACTTTTTAAATCAAAATATAGTCTTGAACAAACTATTTTGTTTTTTCTACTTATTTTTATCCCCCCTATAATGAAATAACCAAAGTATAGTATTATAAAAAAGGTCGAAAACTCAATAAAATCAATGGGTTACGATAAAAAAAGGTCGAAATGGATAAAAAATGAAATGTCCATTAATAGTCTTTAATGTCTAAATAAGTTCCATTTAGATGAATAATATTAATCGAAGTACTTCCTTATATAGTTACTAATAGTACATAACTTCAAATACTGCATAAAAGGCCGTTAAATCAAGTGTTTAGCGGCCTTTTATTGTAATTATATGTTATCATTAAACACTCTTTAAGTAGGTTCTTAAAAGTGTTTAAAGAGTAAATTAAAATATTTGATTTTACTAAAATAATAATATTGGGTCACCTCATGGGTCACCTCATGGGTCACCTCTCTAATGTAAAAAAACACTCTCAAACAGCCCCTATATAATCACTTTTTAATTGATAACTAACTATAAAACGCTATTAACTACCCCTATAATTCACTAAGTATAACGAATAATAAGCCCTAATAAATTGAGTTAAAGCACTTTAACTAATTATGTAATCTAATAGAAGCTCTAACAAGTCCAATTGCGACTATTTGATTTAGATGAACATCTTTAGGCGCATGATGTTGGTTGTGGGAAACTATCTTAATATAATCTTCACCTAGATCACTAGGATGAATAAACTTGATTGTCTTCATGGTAGTTGTTTCATCTATTCGAATAGCTAATAGATACATTTCGCCAAAAAATATACTATTTCTATCTACAGCAACAGATTTGTAAGCAACGAGATCTCCAGCTTTTAAAAGTGGATACATACTATCACCTGTAGCTGAAATAGCACCATCACAACTAGGTAACATACCTAACGATATGTAATCTATAATCTTCTCATCATCTGTTACATTATCAATAATAGGAATTAACCCCATTGTAGCTTCAAGGTTAAAGACTGGTATTCGCTGTAACTCTATAACAGCATCCTTTGTTTTCCTATTTCCTGTTACAGGAGAAGCTTCTAACATTGAGGTCTTATTTTGTAACATAGAACCATTTCCAGTAAGAAGCCAAGTGATATCCAAATCGGTATACTTCGCGATAATCTTCGTTATATGTATGTCCGATACAGATGATTTTAACTTATCTGCATCTAAAAACCCTCTCTTTATATCTGTTTCTTTTAAAAAATTAGCTACACTAATACCCTTGTAATCAAGGTACTGCATAATCCTTTCTTTGGTGGTTACTAAAATCATCGCAATTTATTTGTTTATTACTATAATTATCGCATATATTTGCAACAGACAATTGAAACAAATAAGAATAGATACTATTATCTATTTATAATTATAAATAATAATTAAGGATATAAAGATATGAACAAAATTGAATTGCCTGCAACGTTTAAAAAGAAAATAGCATCTGATTTAAAAACCACCGTTCAAACAGTACATACTTCATTATGCTATTTCAACAACTCTCCTCTAGCCATGGACATTCGCAAGATGGCTAAAGAACTACTACTAGAAGAAGCGTCAAAAATTGAAATCTAAATACAATAGCTATGGTATTAACAACGAAAACAATTTACCACGTAGATCAAGATATTAATCTAACAGGTATAGAAAAAGTAACCACGCTATGTGGCGTGGTTATTAGAAGAAAGCTTTTATCAATTCTAAAATAGAACAGTTATGCAATATTTTTTAGTAATGTCTGTAGACATACAAAATGAAAATGGTGAAAGTGTTTTAAGTAAACAAATAGCTAATTGCACTAAAACACTTATCGATAGAGATAAGGTTAAAGAATTTGATTACTTAAAAACGCTTTATACGCTTGATAGATTTTTAGTTCATTTTCTGACAAGTTCATTTGAAGGACTTCCAAAGTATTTGGAACCAAGGATATTACCTCCAGGGGTTGTGCAGTATAATTATCCTTTAGATTTTTCATTAAATCCACCTGTATGCTTTCATTCTCACTCCAGTATAGAGGTAGATAAAAATAGTGAGAACGGTAGGATGCTGTTAATTCCACAAGAACCACCTCTGAATGAAAAGTTTTAACCTGATTAACTCTATTGTAAAAAACATCATTGGATGTATCGCTAACTAGTAGAGAGTGTTCCGTGAATAATATATGATTCCACCGAAACACTTTTGAATTAAGAAAATACATATCACTATAAATTAAGATTAGGAACCTCAAATATAGTGATTATCCTGGCAGGCAGGCACTCACGTTCGAGCCGTGAGCAGGAGCAAAAACAGATATATTATGGCAATAACAAAAGAAACACCATTTGAATATCACAATAAAAAATTAGGTGTAAAAATAAAGTTCTTAATTCATGATAGGGATTATCATGAGAGTTCTTTAAAGCTAATATCATACAAGGCATTAAATCAAAGAATGAAATCAGATACACAGTCTGAGCGTCAATTAAGAAGAGCTTCATTTGGATTTGATGCATTAGTAGAGTTTGACTCACTAAACCAGGAATGGAGAGATCAATTGACCGTTACCTTCGGTAAACCAAAAGAAGAAGTTAAAGAGTCTTTTTTTGCTAAACATTATATAAGTGATCGTGCTGCATTTGATTTTTTTGCAAGTCACAGGTATGGAGAAGATGGTAATCGCAAACTAGAACCAGATGTGATTGAATTATATACTTATAATGCAAGTGTTTTAAATGCAATACTTGAGGTTAGATCTAAAAGAAAGATATATGCTAGATCATTAGGTATTACAGGTCAGTTTGATATATGGCAATCATTAAGTAATGATGTTAATGCATTTCAAGGCGTAAAACACGATTTACCTACGAAAAAAGATAGCTTAAGGCATAAGGTTAACAGATACGTCAAAGAAGGATATCAATCCATCATATCAGGTAAATATGGATTAAGAAATGCCGCTTCAGTTGTGACTCCTGAACAATATGCAATAATAGAGGAGCTATTAAGTAAGCATCAGAATCTTAATAATGAGCAAATTGTAGATATATATAACATTATAGCAGTAAGTAAATCATATAAGACTATTGGTGCTGGAGTTGTAGCAAAAATACGTAAGGATGTTGACATGTATGTTTTTACAGGTAAAAGAGGGATAACTGAATTAATGCATCAAAAGCACATGCAGGTTAAAAGAAGTAAACCAAGTGCTAGTATGTTATTCTGGACAATGGATGGTTGGGATGCAGAGCTCTTGTATCAAAAGACAACTATAAATAGTTCAGGTAATTCAGTGACTACTTACCATAATAGGTTAACAGTTGTAATGGTATTAGATCCTTATAATGATTACATCATAGGTTATGCAATTGGACCAAGTGAAAGTCCTTCTTTGATACGCTCAGCTTTGAAAAATGCTATTAATCATACAGAAGAATTATTTGGCAACAAATACAAGCCATATCAGTTACAAACAGATAATTATCAAATAGCCAATTTAAGACCTACATATGAATCAACTGCTAGATACTTCACTCCAGCTAAAGTCAAAAACTCAAAAGCTAAACCAATTGAGCAGTTTTTTGACAAGTTTAATGAGAAGTATTTCCAAGCAAAGTTAGTTGCTAACTGGTCAGGACATAACGTTACAGCTAATAAAGAAAATCAAGTTAACTCTGATTACTTAAATAAGATTAGACATCAGTTTCCTGATGAACAAGGATGTAGAGCGCAGCTGATTAATGCAATAGAATTAGATAGGTCGGAGAAGCTCACACAATACGTTGATAGTTTTAAGGAATTAGATAGTACTGCAAAAATCGAGATGACAATCAATCAATATCTAAGAACTTATGGTCAAACAACAGGATATACAAATAAGCTTAGAGGAGATGGGTTAACTCCTACTATTAATGGAAGAGAGTTAGCATACGATACTTTTGATTTAAGTTTTAGACAACATATGCATGAGGATTGGATGGTGTTTTATGATGAAGATGATACTTCCAAAATCTTAGTTTCCAATGCTAAAAGCTCCAATGGAAAGTTAGTTGAAGAGATTGGAAAACTTGAGTTTGTTCTTGAAGAAAAATACATTCAACCAATGGCATTGTATGATCAAGAACAACAAGATGTTAATGAGAGACAAAAAGTATTTGACTTTAATAAAAACCTAAACAACCAGGTGTTACAGAGAAATACGGATAGATCACAAATTCTTGATGATTTTTTCGATTCAAACCCACAATTAGACACTTTAAGAAAGTTAATGATCTCAGATTCAAATGGCCAACATAAGGATCAGAAATCAGCTGAAAGAATTGAAAATGCTGCAAAGAAACTTACATCTAAACAAGACAAGGTAGAAAAGAAGATTATAGATGTAGAATGGAAAAGTGAGCAAGATGAATATTTAAAAAATAAGGTAAACCTAAATAAATACGCAAACATATGATTACAATAGAGCAGAAAAACAGAATTAGTGAAGCGCTTAATAACTATATAGAGAAACATGAGATCAGTGCTAATGAAATAGTTAAGCGATCAGGTGTAAATGAAAGCTACATCTCTAGTATTCGAAATGGTGAAACTACAGTTGGTAAATCTGAAATTAAAGAGAAATGGTACTTAATAATTGCTGAGTTTATTGGATTTAAGTTAAGTAAGCAATATTGGGATATGCGAGAAACTCCACAATTATATAGAATGCTTGCAACTTTAGAGGACGCAAAAGAAAATGGCAGCACCAATATAGTTATCGGTGAGACAGGTTCAGGTAAGACTTATATATCAAATCTATTCTTAAAAGCTAACCCGATAGATACATTCAAAATAGTTGTTGGTTCTCTAGATACTATTGGAGATTTGCTAGATAAGATTATTGACACTTTAAAAATTGCGACTCCAAAGACAAAAAGTAAAAAGATTGGAGAGATTGCCAAGAAGTTAAAACAATTACGATTAGAAGGACTTAAGCCTCACCTAATATTTGATGAGTCTGAGTATATGAAGCAACCAGCATTATGTAGTATGAAGGAGTTATATGATGCTTTGAATGGAATCTGCGGTATAACCTTAATTGGTACAAATCAGCTATTAGATAATCTTGATAAGCTTCGAAAAAAGAACAGATCTGGTATACCTCAGTTTTATCGTAGAGTGAAGTTTGGAATTAGAGAACTGCCGAACATTGATAGGACCTTCTCTATTTTTCTTCAAAACATTAAAGATCGAGCTCTGATTAATTTCTTAAAACAGAACTGTGATAACTATGGAGAACTACATGATGTATTAGTTCCTGCAATGAAAGAAGCAGACAGAACTGGAGAGGAACTTACTGAGGACTTTGTAAGAAAAATACTAGGAATGCCAAAAATGATATAGAAATGTCTGATAAGAAATTGAAACGTGCATCTACTATATCAAATATTATATCCACCAAAATTGAAAGAATAAAATTCACAGGTAGATTTTATGATGTGTTTGGACATCCTCAAAGAAAAGGTAGGTGGTTTATATATGGTCCATCAGGTTCAGGTAAATCCTCATTTGTGATGCAACTCTTAAAAGAGTTTGCTAGAACTGAAAAAACATTGCTTGTTTCAAAAGAAGAAGGGTTAGATGATGAAAACCTACAATCAAGGGTTAAGACATTTCAAATGCAAGATGTTGCTTCTAATATCGCTATAGTAGAAGACAATTTAACGGAACTTGATAGACGACTTAGTAAACGAGGATCAGCACAGATAATATTTATTGACTCAGCGATGTATTTGTTTTCTTCTTATGAAGAATACCTTCAGTTCACTAGAAAATATGCAGACAAACTGTTTGTTGTCATCGGACATGGAAAAGGTATGCAACCAAGAACTGAATTTGAACATTCAATAAATTTTGATGCTACTCAAAAGGTTGTGGTAAGTGGATATGTAGCAACAAATAAGGGCAGAAAGTATGGCCCTCTATCAACCCAGTATATTGTTTGGCAAAAAGGATATGAAGATTTACACGGAGTAACTAACTCAAAAATGAACGATGATGAAGATACATAAGATACTAGATATGTCTACTGAAGAGTATAATCAGCTAAGAGTTGATTTTTATATAAAATGGGTGTCTAATAAATCAAAGTCAAATTTAGATTTACAGCAAAGACTTCAAAACAAATCGCTACAAAACTATTTTAAACACCATTTAAACCTGCTTGAAACTCAGTTTAAAAATGAAGTTGATTCATATATCAATCAAAAGCCAAAATTCATTTTCAACTATTACTTAATGATAATAGATAAGTTATTCAATAACTACCCTTCAGCATTATTTAAAACTATAACTAATAAATGTACTCCTTATGACAATTATGCAAATTAGTTTAAAAGTAGAATCCTTAAAAAAGTGGCTTGTTAACAATCAAGACCACCATGATTATCAAATAATATTAAAAGATAAAAACGAATTAGAAACTATACTAAAAGAATATGACAGTAGAGAAAAACGTAGTTAAAAGAGTATTACATCTAGATTCTCTAGTTCCATTCCTAGAGATCAGTGATCGTATAAACTGCCATAAGTTTATTTTGAATAGAAGCCAGTATCTATCTCATAAAGTTAAAGAAGCAATGGAGTTTGTGATCACACACCAATGGAGACCTCCTTATTGTATGTATGGGCAAGATAGGGTCCTTTACTATCTCATAGAAGATGCCAAAATACCTGCAAGCTTATATGTGTAAACGGCAAATAGATCTGCAGCATTTTTGGCAATTAAGAGTGCAGCATTTTTGGCAACAAGACTGCACAACTTTGCAAAGAATATTTTCATAGTCTATTTCAAAAATAGAATAATATTTCTACG